>CAJPTB010000124.1 GCA_905373325.1 uncultured Ancrocorticia sp. | reverse complement strand
GGAGGCCTCGCCTGAGGCTGCGCCCCGCCCTCCGAGGTCACGGTGCGGGTGGCCGCCGTCGGAATCGCGGCGTCGCTCGCCATCGGGCTTGTGTGCGCGATCATCCGGTATCTCGAGGTGCCCGTCGCAAAACGCGCGGTGGGCCTCTACATCGAGCTCTCGCGCAACACGCCGCTCATTGTCCAGCTCTTTTTCATCTACTACGGCCTGCCGAAGGCGGGCGTCGTCCTCTCCTCCGAAGCCAGCGCGATCATCGGGCTGAGCTTTCTCGGAGGGGGATACATGGCCGAGGCGTTCCGCTCCGGCTTCGACTCCGTCGGAGCGATCCAGTGGGAGTCCGCCCAGTCTCTGGGCATGACGCGGGTCAACGCGATGGCCCACGTGATCGTCCCGCAGGCTCTTTCGCGATCGGTGGCGGCTCTCGTGGCCAACGTCGTCTTCCTCATCAAAGAGACGTCGGTGGTCTCCGTCGTCGCCCTCAACGACCTGGTGTACGTGGCTCGGGAGAAGATAGGAAACGACTACGACACGACGGAGGCGCTCGTCCTCCTGGTCGCCTTCTACATCGCCATCATTCTGCCGGTCTCGCTCGCCGGCGCCTGCCTCGAAAGGAGGGTGCGCCGTGCGGAATTCGGGAATTGAGGTTCTGTGGCAGGGAAGAAACTTTATTCGGCTCCTCGAAGGCCTGTGGACAAGCGTGTCCATCGCCCTGCTTGCCCTGGCGATTTCCATTTTCTTCGGGCTTTTTGTCGGCATTGCGATGACGAGCAAGAAGCGTTTCCTGCGTTTTCTGACGCGGGCTTACCTGGAATTCGTCCGCTTCATGCCGCAGCTGGTTCTTCTGTTCGTCGTCTACTTCAGCCTGGCGACGCACACAGGCGTCAACCTCGGCGGATTCACGACCGCGGTCATCGTCTTCTCCGTGTGGGGAAGCGCCGAGATGGGCGACCTCGTTCGCAGCGCCGTCCAGTCGATCCCCGCCCATCAGTACGCCAGCGGCTTCGCTTTGGGAATGACGAAGGCTCAGGTCAACCTCAACGTCATTCTTCCCCAGACCGTCAGGCGGCTCCTTCCCCTGACGATCAACCTGGCCAACCGCATGATCATGACCACCTCCCTGGTGGTGCTCATCGGCGTGACCGAAGTGCTCAAGACAGGCCAGCAGATCATCGACGCGAACCGCTTCGCCTACCCGAAGGCCGCACTGTGGGTGTACGGAGCGATTTTCCTGCTCTACTTCGCGGTCTGCTACGTCATCTCTCAGTTCTCCAAATACCTCGAACGGAAGTGGAACAAGTGACCGATTCGACCATCCCCCCTCGCAGCGAGGCCGACCGCGACACCGACGCGCCTTCTCCTGGCAATGCGTCTTCTCCTGGCAATGCGCCTTCTCCCGGCGAGGCTGCCCGCGACGCCGCCCGCGTGGAAGCGACCTCAGCCGACAAAGGGGAGGCGGGGCGCACCCCGGCCCTGTCCGTGCGCGACGTCGTCAAGGTCTACGACGGCGATTTCACGGCCCTTGACGGGGTGTCCTTCGACGTCGCCCGCGGCGAAGTGATCGTCGTCGTCGGGCCGTCCGGCTGCGGCAAGTCGACGCTTCTGCGCACGCTCAACGGCCTGGAGCCGATCCAAGGCGGCGTCATTGAGTTCAACGGCGAGAAAGTCCCGAGCAAGTCCCTGCCGTGGAATCTTTTGCGGCAAAGGATCGGGATGGTGTTCCAAAGCTACGAGCTCTTCCCGCATTTGAACGTGCTGGATAACCTCCTGCTGGGGCCGTCGAAGGTTCTGGGCGAGAAGCGGGCCGAATCTGCCAGGCGCGCCGGCGAGCTCCTCAAACGCGTGGGCCTGCTGGACAAGGCGGAGTCCTTCCCCCGCCAGCTTTCGGGCGGGCAGAAGCAGCGCGTGGCCATCGTTCGGGCGCTCATGATGAAGCCCGAGATCCTTCTTCTCGACGAGGTCACCGCCTCGCTCGACCCCGAGATGGTGCGCGAGGTCCTCGACGTCGTTCTGGAACTGGCGCGCGACGGCATGACGATGGTGATCGTCACCCACGAAATGGGCTTCGCCCGGGCCATCGCCGACAGGGTGATCTTCATGGACGCCGGCAAGGTCGTGGAAGAGTGCGCCCCGAAGGAGTTCTTCAGCCATCCGGCCACCGAGCGGGCCAAAAAGTTCCTCGACATCTTCTCCTACGAGGAGATCGCGGGGGAGTGGTGCTCCAGCCTCTAGTCGCGGTGGGCTCCTAGTCGCGCGGGGGCTCTAGCCGCGCGGGGAGCCGGCGGCGTTCGCCTTGGCGACGAGGCGCGCCGTCGTCCCCGCGTAGCGCGTGCCGAGCGACCGCGCCTCGTCGGTTGTCAGGCCGTCGCCGGCGGGCATGAGCGCGTCGCGATAGTAGTGGAGCTCGTCGATCGAATCGTAGATGTCTCCCAGGGCGCGATGGTTGCCCGTCTTCTCGGGCGCCGCGAAGTACGTGCGCGGGTACCAGCGCTTGGCGAGCTCCTTGAGGGAGGAGACGTCGATGAGGCGATAGTGGAGGTGGCCGACGACGTCGGGCATGTACTTCTCGAGGAAAGCCTTGTCCGTTCCCACGGAGTTGCCGCCGAGCGGGGCCTTGTGGGCCTCCGGGACGTGCTTTCGGATGTAGGCGAGCACCTGCTCGCGCGCCTCTTCGAGCGTGAGGCCGTTCTTCCATTCCTCGATGAGCCCCGAGGCGGTGTGCATCTGGCGCACGAAGTCTCCCATCTGCTCGACGGCGGCGTCGCTGGGCCGGACGAGGACGTCTATCCCTTCGTCGACGGGATTCAGCTCGGAGTCGGTTATGACGACGGCGACTTCGACGAGTTCGTCGACGTCCAAATCGAGACCGGTCATTTCGCAATCGATCCAGACGATGGGGTTGTTCATATCACGGTAGCTCACACGGGTATCCTACTCGCTGCGCGAGCAAGCGCTATCGGCTTTTGGTACCCATGGGCGTCACGCGTGCGTCGGACGCCTCCGACGCCGTCGACGGACCCGGGGGCTTAGCGCCCCCATCCGGACTCGAACCGGAAACCTGCGGATTAGAAGGCCGTTGCTCTATCCATTGAGCTATGGAGGCTTGCGCGCCGAATGTAGAGGCTTGCGCACCAAATGTACCGGACGCCGGGGGAGGCTCGCATGCCGTGCACGCTGTCTGGGGCGAAGCTCATGAGCCGCCCAGGGCGAAGTTCGCTCAGCGGGTGAGGTGAAGCTCATGAATTGCGTCGAGCGCCGCCCGACGGCAGCGTGCAGAGGAGTTCTTGGTTTAAAAGGTCAACTGTTGGGCGAGTGACTTCTACTCACGTCTAATGATGGCCGATAATGAACGAGTGAAGACACCGCACAACCGAAGCGACCTTGCCGGCCTCATCGCTCGCACGATCTCGGCGCTGGACAACGCGCGTTTGCCGCTCGATCTTCCCGGATCGATGCAGTTGAACGACGCGCGCAAACGGCTGCGCACACAGTTGGCTGCGAGGATCCTTCCGCACTTGAGAACCGACGGGCTTCCCACCGTGACGGTTCTCGGCGGATCCTCCGGCGCTGGGAAGTCGACGATATTCAACTCGCTGCTGGGGGAGGACATCTCTCCGGCGTCGGTCATCCGCCCGACGACGCGCACGCCGGTCATATCGGTCCACCCGAAGGACACGAAGGTCATGGAGGACCACGCGATCGCCGAGATGGGCCGCGTCGTCGTCACCGACAAGGCGATTCCCGGACTCATTCTCGTCGATGCCCCCGACCTGGACTCCGTCGACGCGAACAACCGCGAAATCTCGCGGCGATTGCTCGACGCCGCCGATTTCTGGCTCTTCGTCACAACCGCCTCGCGGTACGGAGACGCCCTCGCGTGGCAGACCCTCGTGGATGCGAACGAGCGCGGCATGAGCACCGCCGTAGTGCTCAACCGGGTTTCCCTCGAGGCCCTGCCGAAGATCCGAGCGGACCTCACGGAGAGGCTCGACGCCGTCGATATGGGCGAGGTTCCGCTCCTCATTGTGCCCGACGCCGGGCCGCGCGATTCGCGCCTCGACCCCGACGACGTCACGGAGATCCGCGACTGGCTCCACGTCATCGCCTCCACGAGGGTCGGCGAGGTCCTCGTCGAGAAGATGAGCGACGCGATGCTGCCCGATCTGCGCCGCCAGCTCATCGAGTTGTCGGAGGCCGTCGAGATGCAGGCGAACTCGGTGCAGAGCCTGGCCGACAGGGCGAAGGCGGAGGCCGAGCAGCCGATGTCGAAACTTGCC
Source organism: uncultured Ancrocorticia sp. (assembly GCA_905373325.1). GTDB lineage: Bacteria > Actinomycetota > Actinomycetes > Actinomycetales > Actinomycetaceae > Peptidiphaga. Next base: position 2,013 of record CAJPTB010000124.1, on the reverse strand, counting down.
TCGAACGCCCGCTCGGGCAGATACGGCCAGGGCGCGCCGACGACGTCGTGGCTGACTTTCGCCTCGACGGGCGGCGTGCTGGACTCCCTCGTGGCCGGGGAGAAGCCGCGGGTTTCGGACGGACGCAAAAAGCCTCAGCGCGACGCCGCCGCCAAGACGGTGTTCGAAGGCGTCCGCGGCGCCATAGAGGTAGGCTTCAGCCAGGCAGTCGTCACATTGCAGGGCGAAATCGACAAGAGCTGGCGGGAGGACATGGTCAACACCGAGGAGTATCGCGACGAGGCGGCCAAGAGGATCGATACGTCCGAGATCACCAAAGACGTCGTCGAGCAATGGTTGGAGGATCTTGCTAAGGCGGTGGCGGCGGTGGCTGAAAACCCCTGGTTCACGCGCGAAGGGACGGCCGCTTTGCTCGGCTCTGCGGCCGGCGGAGTGAACGGCGCTGAGAAGGCGCTGCGCACCGTAGGACTCGGCGAGGCGCTTCGTCCGGCCAGGGAATCCCTCGCCGTCCGCCTGGAGGATGGCATATCTCGGGTCGTCGACGCATACACTTCGGTACTAGACGAGATTCCGGTGGGCAACGGACGACAGCTTCGCCTTCGGGCGAGCGAGTACCGCGATCGGGTGTAATAAGGAGACGAATGAACGATCACGCACAGGACTCCGCGGGCGCCACGCAGCCCGACGGCGTTTTCGAGGCAACCCCTGCCTACGGGCAGAGCCCCCTTTCACGAGAGCCGGTCATGCGGGGGGTGGCCGAGAGGATCGCGAAGCTGCGCGAGGCGATCGACGCCGGAGGCGACGCCTTCGACCCCTGGGTGGCGGCGCGCGCCAACGAGGAGCTCCAGGCCGTCGAGGCCCGCGCGTGGGCCGGCTACGGCGTGACAGTGGCCGCTCTGGCGGGCGGAACCGGAGGCGGCAAGTCGACGCTCTTCAACGCGATAACGGGGCTGAACTTCGCCGATCCCGGCGAGCTGCGCCCGACCACGGAAGAGGCCTCCGCCTGCGTGTGGAACGCCGACGCCGACGCCGTGCTGGACATGATAGGCGTCCGCCCCTCGCGCCGGATTGACTACCACTCGATCCTCACGACCGGCAAACACGACCTCGATTCCCTCGTGCTCCTCGATCTGCCCGACCACGATTCCGTGCAGATCGGAAACTCGGTCCTCGTCGACCAGGTCCTTCCGCAGGTCGACGTGCTCATCTGGGTCCTCGATCCGCAAAAGTACGCCGACCATCTCATCCACGAAAGCTATCTCGCGGCCATGCGCGAGCGGCGCGACCACATGATCGTCATCCTCAACCAGGTGGACACCATTCCCGAATCCGTCGTCGACACCCTGTTGGCCGACGTCAAGGTCTTGCTTGACCGCGACGGGCTTGGGAACGTCCCCGTCTATCCGACGTCGGCGCTTTACCGCATCGGCCTGGAGCCCATTCGGGCGAAGCTGCGCGAGGCCGTCGAGGGAACCGAGGCCGTCGTCGCCACCGCGCAGGCCGAGCTGGACGCTATCAGGCGGCGCCTGTCGGTGAGCGTCGGCACGCGTGAGCCGGATGTTCGGGGCGAGGCCCTCAGGCGCGTCAACCGCTCGCTGTACGAGGCGACCGGCGCGCCCGCCGTCGTCCAGTCCCTCCGCCAGGCCGGCTACAGCCTGGGGCAGACGGCCATCGCAAACGCCGATCAGCCTGCGGCGTCCATGGTGGTGGCGACGCGCGACGCCTGGATCGCCCACGTTCGATCCGGACTGCCCGACCGTTGGCAGGAGGCCGTCACCGAGGTCATTCCCGAGCCGGAGAGGATCCGGCGTACCATCGGCGCGACGATTCGCAAGGTCGAGACCCCCAAGGTCCCGCGGTTCGGAGCCCTTGCCCTCGTCGCCCTCGGCGCCATTCTGGGAGTGGCGGGGATCGTGTGCGCGGCGCTGGGCATCCCGGTCGGGGCGCCCGCCGCGCGGATAGCTTTCGGCGTGGCCGGCGTGGCCTGCGCGGGGCAAACACCGTTTGTGGAAG
>CAJPTB010000123.1 GCA_905373325.1 uncultured Ancrocorticia sp. | reverse complement strand
AACCCGTAACCCCCTGCTTGCAAAGCAGGTGCGCTACCAATTGCGCCATAGCCCCGAGCCGGCAGCAGTTACAGGAACGTGCTTCCCGGACTATTCGACGGGATCGGAAACCTCGTACCAGACTGCCCGATCCTGAAGCTTCTTTTGAATGCCGACCCATCCGATATATCCGATAACGAATGCGAGGGCCGTGACTGCGATCTTCTTCATGATTCATTCCCTCCGTGTTCTTGCGTGGGCCTAGCTGGACTCGAACCAGCGACCTCTTCCTTATCAGGGAAGCGCTCTAACCGACTGAGCTATAGGCCCTCGCACTTCTGGGTGCCGGTCTAGATTACCCCAGTGTTTCGCCGATTTCCAAACTTAAGTCAAGGGATGTGTGCGGTGCCTCAGTAAACCTCGGGCCGCTGAGCCCGCGAGACGACGCCGACGCGTTCGGCGGCGTCGAAATCCACGGAAGCAGGCGCAACTCCGGCACCCTGTTCGCTATTCGTCGGTGACGGTTATGCGTTGGCCTCCGACGAGAGAAGCTATGAGGTTGTACAGCAGCGCCCCCACTGCCGCCATCGCCGTCAGAAGCACGACGTCGATGATGGCGATGATGACGGCGAAGCTCATCCACCGCCCGAACTCGAGGTACTCGCCGAGTCTGAGCAGGTCGGGCTGGTTGAGGGTCTGAAGCAGGTCGTCGATCTGGCTGAAAACCTTCATGTTGTTCAGAACGAACCATAGGATCATCATCGCAACGACGATCATGATGCCTATCGCAACTGATGTGATGAAGCCAATCTTGAGGGCCGACAGGGGATCGATCTTTGAGATCGTCATCTTCACCCGTCGGATGCCCACTGACTGCTTCGGTTGGGGGTCGGCGGCGAACTTGGCCCCCAATGCGGCCTTTCCCTTTGCCGCTGCCGCTTTGAAACCTGTATTGCGGGTATCGGCGGCCTCGGCCTGCCCACTCGTGGGGCGCGGGGCCTCCGTCTTCGGCTTCTCACTCATCGATTACTCCGTTGCTCCAGCCTGGTTGGCGTGATCTGTGGCGGCTTCCGTGGAAACCTCCACCACAGAGGCTACCGTGTCCGCGGCGTTTTCGCCTTCGCCGTCGGCCTGCCCGACCTCCGCTTCGATCGTCGTTTCAATGTTTCGAGCGATTGCGATGATCCTGTCACCGCCGTCGGGACGGGCGAAAGTGACGCCTTGGGTGTTGCGTCCGGTCTTCGAAACCTCGGCGGCAGAGGCCCGCATCACTTTGCCCGATTCCATGATGACCATGACGTCTTCGCCCTCGGTGACGAGGGCTCCCACAAGGTCTCCCCGTTCCTCGGTGAGTTTGGCGACCTTGATTCCCAAGCCGGCACGGCCTTGGATCCGATACTCGTCGACCGACGTCCGCTTGGCGAACCCGCCCTCTGTGACGACGAAGACCTCCGCGTTGTCCCTGACCACCCTCATTGTCAGCAGCGAGTCGCCCTCGCGGAACTTCATTCCCGTCACGCCCGAGGAGGGACGCCCCATGGGCCTCAGCGCATCGTCCGTCGCCTTGAAGCGAAGGGACATTCCCTTGCGGGAAACGAGGAGGAGGTCGTCGTCCTCATTGACCAGGCAGGCAGCCACGACATGATCCGTCCCGTTGCCGTTCTCACGGAGTTTGATCGCGATGAGACCGCCGGTGCGCGGCGAATCGTAGTCGCTCAGCCGCGTCTTCTTCACGAGGCCGTCTGCCGTGGCGAGCACGAGATACTGCGCCTGGTCGTAGTCCTTGAGCGTGATCGTCGAGGCGATCGTCTCACCCGGCTGGAAGGCGAGCAGGTTCGCAATGTGCTGGCCCTTCGCGTCGCGCCCCGCCTCAGGGATTTCATATCCCTTGATTCGATAGACCCTGCCCAGGTTCGTGAAGAAGAGATGCCATTCGTGGGTCGAGCCGACGTCGAAGTGCTCGACGACGTCGTCCCCGCGGAGCGAGGCGCCCTTGATCCCTTTGCCGCCGCGGTGCTGAGCGCGATACTCGGAGGTCTTGGTGCGTTTGATGAAGCCCCCGCGGGTGATGGTGACGACGACGTCTTCCTCGGGAATGAGGTCCTCGACCGACATCTCGCCGTCGAAGGGAAGGATCGTCGTGCGCCTGTCGTCTCCGTACTTGTCGACGATGGCGCCGAGCTCCTCGCCGATGATGGCGCGCTGGCGCTCCGGCTTGGCGATGATGTCCTTGTAGTCTGCGACGAGGGCGGCCTTCTCCTCGTACTCGTCGATGATCTTCTGGCGCTCGAGGGCGGCCAGGCGGCGCAGCTGCATCTCGAGGATCGCATTGGCCTGGTCTTCGTCGATCTCCAGCAGGTCCATGAGGCCCGTGCGGGCGAGGTCGACCGTCTGCGAGCCGCGGATGAGCGCGATGACGGCGTCCAGCTGGTCGAGCGCCTTGAGATAGCCCTCGAGTATGTGAAGGCGCTTGAGGGCCTCGCCGAGCCTGTATTCCGTGCGGCGGAGGATGACCTCCATTTGGAACGTCACCCAGTGGCGAACGAAGCCGTCGAGGGAGAGCGTGCGGGGAACGCCGTCGACGAGCGCCAGCATGTTGGCCGGGAAGTTGTTCTGAAGCTGGGTGTGCTTGTACAGGTTGTTGAGCACGACCTTGGCCACGGCGTCCTTCTTCAGAACGACGACGATGCGCTGGCCGGCGCGCCCCGAAGTCTCGTCGCGGATGTCGGCGATGCCGGGAAGGCGGCCGTCCTTGATGCCCTCGACCATCTTGTCGAGCAGGCGGTCGGGGTTGACCTGATAAGGGAGGTCGGTGACGACGAGGCACTGCCTGCCGTGGATCTCGTCCACTTCGACGATCGCCCGCTGGGTGATCGACCCGTGGCCGGTGCGATACATGTCCTCGATGCCGCGGGTTCCGAGGATGAGGGCGCCCGTCGGGAAGTCAGGCCCCTTGATCCGCTGGATGAGGGCCGCGAGCAGCTCTTCTTTCGTCGCGTCGGGGTTCTCCAGATACCACTGGACGCCGGCCGCGACTTCTCGCAGGTTGTGCGGCGGAATCCGCGTCGCCATGCCGACGGCGATGCCTTCGGATCCGTTGACGAGCAGATTTGGGAAGCGCGACGTGAGAACGGTCGGCTCCAGAAGCGAGCCGTCGTAGTTGGGCTCGAAATCGACCGTCTGTTCCTTGATGTCGCGCACCATTTCCATGGCGAGGGGCGCCATCCGCACCTCGGTGTACCTGGGTGCGGCCGCGCCCAGGTCGCCGGGCGTGCCGAAGTTGCCTTGGCCCGCAACGAGCGGATAGCGCATCGACCACGGCTGGACCAGTCGCACGACGGTGTCGTAGATGGCGACGTCGCCGTGCGGGTGATAGTGGCCCATGACGTCGCCGACCACCTTCGCCGACTTCGAAAACGAGCTGTCGGGCCTGTAGCCGCCGTCGTACATCGCATAGATGACGCGCCTGTGCACGGGTTTGAGTCCGTCGCGCACGTCGGGCAGGGCGCGGCCCACGATGACCGACATTGCGTAGTCGAGGTACGACTTCTCCATCTCGCGCTGGAGGTCGACCCCCTTGATGAGGCCGTGATTGTAAACGGTGTCTTCGCTCACTGGTTCCTTGCCTTAGATGTCGAGGAATCGCACGTCGTGCGCGTTGCGCTGAATGAAGCCTCGGCGAGACTCGACGTCCTCGCCCATGAGGATGGAGAAGGTCTCGTCGGTCGCCGCGGCGTCGTCGATCGAAACCTGTTTGAGGGTGCGGGCCTCGGGATTCATCGTGGTGTCCCACAGCTCTTCGGCGTTCATCTCGCCCAAGCCTTTGTATCGCTGGATGCGTTGGCTTTCCTCGCGGGGAAGGCGAAGGCCCTTGCCCTTGCCTTCGACGAGCTTCTCGTCACGCTCGCGATCGGAGAAGACGTAGTCGTGGTCGGCATTCGTCCACTTGATGCGGTAGAGCGGCGGCATCGCAAGGTACACATGCCCGCCTTCAATGAGGGGGCGCATGTATCTGTAGACGAGGGTCAGCAGCAAGGTTGCGATGTGAGACCCGTCGACGTCGGCGTCGGCCATGAACACGATCTTGTGATAGCGGAGCTTAGCCATGTCGAACTCGTCGCCGATGCCCGTGCCGAAGGCCGTGATGAGCCCCTGGATCGTGTCTGAGGAAAGCGCACGGTCCAATCGCGCCTTCTCGACGTTGAGGATTTTCCCGCGAATCGGCATGATCGCCTGGTGTTCGGGGTCGCGCCCGTTGACGGCCGAGCCTCCCGCAGAATCGCCCTCGACGATGAAGATCTCGCACTCTTCCGGGTTGCGCGACGTGCAATCCTTGAGCTTGCCGGGCATCGACGCCGATTCGAGCACGCTTTTGCGACGCGTCGCCTCGCGGGCCTTGCGCGCCGCGGCCCTGGCGGCAAACGCCTGAAGGGCCTTGCGGATGATGTCCTTCGCCTCGTTCGGATGCATGTCGAGCCAGTCCGTCAGATGCGAATAGACCTGCTGCTGAACGAATGTCCGCGCCTCGGTGTTCCCGAGCTTCGTCTTCGTTTGGCCCTCGAACTGCGGGTTGCCGAGCTTGACCGAGATGATGGCCGTCAGGCCTTCACGGATGTCGTCGCCCGAAAGGTTGGGGTCCTTGTCCTTGAGCAGCCCTTTGTCTCGGGCGTACTTGTTGATCACGGAGGTCAGCGCGGAGCGGAAGCCTTCCTCGTGGGTGCCGCCCTCGGTGGTGTTGATCGTATTGGCGAAGGTGTTGAGGGTCTCCGAGTAGGCGGACGTCCACTGCATCGCGACCTCGCATTGAATCTGCTTCTCGCGGTCCTCCGCTTCGAAGTAGACGACGTCCGGGTGGACGACTTCGACCTTCTTCGTCGTGTTGAGATGCTTGACGTAGTCGAGGAGCCCTCCCGAATACATGTAAGAGACGCTGCGGTATCCCGGCGTCGGAGAGCCTTCTCCCGTCTCGCCGGCGACCTCGTCGCCTTCGGGGGTGGCCGTCGGCCGTTCGTCGGTGAGCGTGATGCGCAGGTCTTTGTTGAGGAAGGCCATCTGCCGGAAGCGGCGGCGCAGGGTTTCGAAGTCGTAGTGCGTCGTTTCGAAGATGTCGGGATTGGCCCAGAACGTCTGCGTCGTTCCGTGCTCGTCGGTTTGCCCGCCGCGCTCGAGGGGGCCCGTCGGGACGCCGTTTTCAAAGGAGATGCGCCAAACGTAGCCGTCGCGGCGCACTTCCGTCTCCATTCGGGTCGAAAGGGCGTTGACGACGGAGACGCCGACTCCGTGCAGCCCTCCGGAAACCGCGTATCCGCCGTTTCCGAACTTGCCTCCGGCGTGCAAGATCGTCATGACCACTTCGACGGCGGGCTTGTGCTCCGTCGGGTGCTCGTTCACCGGGATGCCGCGGCCGTTGTCGCGCACCCTCAGGCCGCCGTCGGCCAAGATCGTCACCTCGATGTGGTCGCAGATTCCGGCCAGCGCCTCATCGACCGAATTGTCGACCACCTCGTATACGCAGTGGTGGAGTCCGCGCTCGCCTGTAGATCCGATGTACATGCCCGGGCGTTTGCGGACGGCTTCGAGACCCTCGAGAACGGTGATCGACGAGGCGTCGTAGGACTGGCCTTTTGAGACTTTGACGACGCTTTCCTCTCCGGGGACCGCGTTTTCTGCGGATGTTTCGTCTGTCGTCACGCTTGAGTTTCTCCTTCGCCTAAGCATGCGGAGCCCATCACGACGCCTGTGTGAAGCGCTGCCCCCGCTGCGGTAGGCCCCCACCAACAAAGGGGCCTAAGCAATTCTACCGCGCTTCACGGGATGAATGGACCAATCTGACCGTACGTGTGCTAGTGCACGTTTCCTCAGGGTTCCCCGCGCATCATCCGTACGTGTCACGCGGACCCCGCCCTCGAACCGAGAAGCGGCCGTGTTTCCAACTCGGCTGCGACGGCCCCTTGACCACGATTTCCTTGACGACTCCTTCGCCCACCTCTTTGGCGAGAGTCGCTTCAAGAGTCGCTTGAAGGGCGCGGATCTGGGTTTCCCACGACGTCGACGACGTGCGCAGCGTGAGCCGTCCGCCGTCAGAGAAGTCTTCGACCGTGCAGTGCTTGGCCACCGTCGGGCCGACGATCTCAGGCCATCTGCTGGCCACGGACGCCACCTCGAGCCTCTCGCCCCACCCTTTGTCCCGAACATAGCGGGCGAGGATCTGGCCGATCGGGTGGGGGTCGCGGTGCGAAGGCCGCGGGCCGCTTCCGACGTCGCCCCATCCCGGGCCGGGACTCTGCACCTCGTCGCCGAGAGGCTCGTCCGCATCGTGCGTCTCTCGGCTGCGGGCCTCCTCAAAAG
>CAJPTB010000122.1 GCA_905373325.1 uncultured Ancrocorticia sp. | reverse complement strand
CCCGCGCCGGCCGAGTCACCTTCGGCGCAATGGGAATCTGCGCCAGCAAGCAGAGCGCGCCCCGCGCCGGAGGGGTCGCCGCCAAAGTTGCCCGGTCGCGCCGACGCCCCGCCGCCCCGGGGCACTGTCCGATCGGAACAGGCCTACGCCTCGGCGTCGCCCGCCGATCCCGTCCGGCCGCCGCTTGGCTTTTCCGAAGGCGGCGCGCCGCTCTAAAACGACGTAAACTACGACGAGAAGGACAAAGGAAGGACTCCCATGGGCCTGAAGAAACTCGTCGCCAAAACGTACATGCGCTTCTCGCGATGGACCTGCGTCACCGATCCGCTTCCGGAAAAGGTTGTTCTCATCGGCGCTCCGCACACGTCGAATTGGGACGGATTCTTCATGGTCATGGCATTCTGGTCGATCGACCGGGACTACAAGTTTCTGGTGAAAAAATCGCTCGTGAAAAATCCTTTCACGCGCCCCTTTATCAGGCTCGCACACGGAATAGCGGTCGATCGCTCGTCAAGCAACGGAACCGTCGGCTCGATCGTCGAGGAAGCGAAGAACAGCGAGGAATTCGCCCTCGTCATCGCCCCGAAGGGAACGCGCGCCAATCGCGAGTATTGGAAGTCTGGCTTTTACCGCATCTGCCTTGAAACGGGACTTCCACTTCAGCTGGGCTTCGTGGACAGGCAGCGGAAAGAATACGGCTGGCGCCACAGCATCGTTTTGACGGGCGACGTCAAAGCCGACATGGAGAAAATCCGGTCCTTCTACGAGGGCAAGCTCGGCAAGCGGCCGCAGTACAGCAATGTTCCCAGGCTTAGGGCCGAGGACGACGCCGAAGCGCGCGAACGCCTGCTGGGCGAAAAGTAGGGGCGGTTCAATAAAAAGGGCTCAGACACCGCGCTAACTGTCAGTTTCGCGCAGTGCCAAGCCTCAATCCCTGCCACCGGCGCGCGGATGCCGCATCGCCGTTGACCCACTCCAAGACGTCCAGAATACCGGACGTCCCGAGACCATTATCTGATACGCGGGAGCAGCGCACAAGACTTCGCGAGCGCGTACATTGAGCATCGCGCCACGTTTGCGCGGGCATCTTTCATCCGCCGATTCGCCTCCGCCGCCTATTGCGCCACGCTCAGACCCTCACCGTCCTGTTTCGGCGCCGCGCTTTGCCTCCGCCGCGTATCGCGCCGCGTTTGCGCGGGCATCTTTCGTCCGCGCGATTCGCCTCCGCTGCCTATCGCACCACGCTCAGGCCCTCACCGTCCTGTTTCGGCGCCGCGCTTTGCCTTCGCCGCATATTGCGCCGCGCTTAGGCCGACATCGCCCCGTTTCGGCGGTTCGCCGCGCTCGCTTGGGCAACACTGCCCGGCGCGCGGACACGCTCTGTACTTGCCGATTTAGGTTAAAAGGATTAACCTATTGCCATGGGTACATCCATTTCAATCCATTCGCAGGCCGCGTCGGCGAAACAGAAAAAGCTTCCGGAACCGAGCGCGCGGCCGAAACGCGGCGAGGCGCGCGGCGACAAACGGCGGACGGACACACGAGCCCGTCTGGCGGCGGCAACCGTCGAAATCATCGACGCCTCGGGCTGGCCCTCGGTGACTCTGGGGGCCGTGGCGAAAGCGTGCTCGATCTCGACTCCTGCGATGTACAAACACTTTCCGGACAAGGAGGCTCTTTTCGAGGCCGCGCAGGAGGAGATGTCCGGCAGGCTCGGCGCGCTCGCGGATGCAGCGGCCCACGAGAGCCCCGTCGATTCGATTTTCGACGTCGGCGAACGCCTCATCGTGTATTCGGAAGAGCACCCCAACCTCCTCGAATTCGCGTTTTTCGGCCCCTCGAGCAACAACACGTCCGCCGTCGACGCCGGGGCGGGGGCCCGCTGGGAGCTGCTTGCCTTCGTCCACCGTGAGATCGGGCGGCTCGTCGAGTCCCAGTCTCTGCCCCCGTGGCGCAGCGCCGACGAAGCCGGGCGCGACCTGTTCGTGAGCCTATGGTCTTTCATTCAGGGCTACTCGAAGCTCGTGACGTCCGGAACCGTTCGCCATCGGAGCGCTTTTCTCAAAGCGGCGTTGAGGTCCGTGCTGTCGATTGCGACGGCACAGACCTCCGCCGAAGAGCCCCGGAGCCCGGCGGAAGAGGAGCAAGCAGCCCATGAAGAAGGGGGAGATTGCGTCGACAAGAAATGAGCAAACGCAGAAAAACCCGAATCGACCCGGCAGCTGAATGCCAACCTGACAACAGAATGCCAACACGGCAAACAAATCCGATGCGGACAGGCCGGCGCGCGAAACACATAGAGCGATGCGCCGCAAGCCGTTCCGCACTGAGACAAAGAAAGGAAGAACAATGTCTCACACCCTAGTCGTTTACGGCCACCCGTACAGTAAATCCTTCAATCACGCGATCCTCGAGGCGGTCACGGCCGGCCTAGACAAGGCGGGCAAGAATTACAAGGTAATCGACTTGCACGCCGACGGCTTCGATCCAAACTACTCGACCGAGGAGCTGTCCCTTTACAAGAAGGGCGAAACGGCCGATCCGCTTGTCACCGCGTACCAGAAGCTGGTCGACGAGGCGGACTCCCTCATCGTCCTGTCCCCGATTTGGTGGTCCTATTTGATGCCCAATGTCAAAGGGTTCTTCGACAAGGTCATGAAAAAGCCATGGGCCTACATCGACACCAAGACCGGGCTCAAGGGCAAACTCCAGCACATCGGCAAATCGTGGGTCATCACCACCGCCATCGCGCCGAAGTGGTATCTGCGGCTGTTCGCGGGCAACCCGATCAAGGGAACGTTTATTTCCACGGTCATGAAGTCACTCGGATTGCGCAATGTCCGTTGGACCCATTTCGGCCAGGTCAACAAGCAGGGCGGCGGTCGCCACGAGAAGTTTCTGCGCGAGATCCGGGAACAAGCCGAGAAGTTCGGCGTTTGAGGCTCAGCGCGCCGACCGGACAACCGCTTGGGCGAGGAGGTCGAGGCCTCGCTCCGCCTGAGCGGTTCCGGGAGAGAGGTTGACGAGCATGACCTCGTCGGCGCCCGTCGTCGCCTCGAATCCGTCGAGGAACCGCTTGGCGTCCCCGCCCGTGCCAACGGCCGTATACTTCAGCATCCCGACGATCTGGTCGGCTTTGCCGGACGCAATGTAGGCGTCTAGATCGGCGTCGGAAATCTCCTCGGCGCCCTTGGCGAACATCCTCACGCGACGCCGAAGGACCTCGGCATGCTGGACTTTCGCGGCCTCCTCCTCATCCGCCACAATGAAATTCGCGGCGGCAATCACGTAGGGTTGCGCGCACTGCTCGCTGGGCCGGAAACGGGCGCGGTAGACGTTGATCGCCTGCTCCAGCATCTCCGGGGCGAAATGGGACGCGAAGGCATACGGCAAGCCGAGCGCGGCGGCCAGCTGCGCGCCGAAAAGCGAGGATCCGAGGATGTAAAGCGGCACCTTGGACCCCCGCCCAGGGTTGGCGTTCACGCCCGGCGTGACCGTCGCGTCGGCGAGGTAGCCGCGCAGCTCTGCGACGTCGTCGGGGAAATTTTCGGCTGCGTTCGGATCCCTCCTCAGGGCGCGGAGCGTTCGCGGGTCGGTGCCCGGCGCCCTTCCCAGGCCCAGGCCGATGCGGCCGGGATAGAGGGCTTCGAGGGTGCCGAATTGCTCGGCGACGATGAGCGGGGCGTGGTTGGGAAGCATCACGCCGCCCGCGCCAAGCTTGATCTTCGAGGTTCGCGCGGCCACATGGGAAATGAGCACGGCCGGCGCGGAGGAAGCGATAGTCGGCATGTTGTGATGCTCGGCGTACCAGATGCGTTCGAAGCCCAGGCGCTCCGCCCGCTGCGCCAAAAGAACGGACCGGGCGAAGGCGTCCGAAGGCGTTTCGCTCGGTCCGACGAAGGCCAGATCGAGGAGAGAGTATACGGTCATCGCGGTCCTTGGGTCGCAGTGTCGTTGGAGGTCGTTGTGTCTGCGTTTCATTTTATTCGCGGGCCGGCTCGCCGGTAAGGCCGGTTCGCTCTCCGCTTCGACGATGCGCCCGAATTCTCTCGTTGGCCCAGGCAATGAGGACCGCGGCCAGGTAGAGCCCGATGAGGACGAAGGCCTGGACCGTCATCGGCCACGGGCTGGGCAGGGGGTTGGCGATCGCCGCGAAGACGAAGGCGAGGACAACCGCCCAACGCCACGCGCCGAGCATGCGCCGCGCGCTGAGAAGTCCGAGGAAGTTCAGCGCCGTCAACACTTCGGGAACAAGGAAAGAGATCCCGAAAGCGAGGACGAGCCGGGTGTAAAACGTGACGTAGGAGCCGGCTTCGAGCAGCGAATAGCTCCCGTCAGGGACGAAGCTCTGGAGAATTCTGACGGCGTGGGGCGCCATCCGGACGGCGCTGAACGCTCCCGCGGCGAAGAGCGCGACGCCCACGCAGCCGAAAGCAGCGCCGTAGGCCTTTTCGCTGCGCTTGAGGCCGGGGCCGATGTACGCGCCGACCTGATAGATCCACCAGGGGCTCGAAACGATCGCGCCAATCCACAGAGACATGCGCATTTTCAGGTCGAATCCCGCTCCGATCGTCTGGAAGTTGATCTGTGTGCGGGAATCCTCAAGCGCGGTCAGCGGCTCGAGGATGAAATCGAGCACCGGTTCATAGAGGAACCAGCCGACGACGGCGCCGACGCACACCCCCGCCAGCGATCGGATGAAGCGCGAGCGAAGCTCGCCCAGGTGGCTGGCCAGGCTCATCCTGCCCTCGGGATTGCGGCGTCGATCCGCCAGAAAGCGCAGCCTGCCGAGGATGCGCCGCCGGCCGCTCGCATCGAACGGCCGTGCCCTTGCTGCGCGCGGCTTTTTCGTGCGCAGCCTTTTCGTGCGCGGCCTCTTCGGGTACGGCTCTTTCGCGCGGGCTCCGTCTGCCGTCATGTCACGCTTCCTGCCGCGCGGCCTCGATCTGCTTTCACGTTGCGTTTTCCGCTGTGCTTGTGAACAGGGAACCTTGCGTCAGGCTCGCCCGTCGTCGGACGACGGTCCGTTCCCTTCGGGCGACTTTTGCTCGCCCGCGGGCGGCCCCGCAGGCGCCCGCCCCTCGTGCGCAGAGGAGCCGGACGGTTTGGCGGCGGAGGCCGAATCCTCGTCGTGGAATTCCCGCATCTCCTTCCGGAGCACTTTGAGCGACTGCCCAAAGTATTTAGCGACGTCGGGCAGCTTCGAAGCGCCGAAGACCACCACGAGAACGACGACCAGAACAATGATGTGCGAGGGTTTCACAGTTTGTCTCCTTCAATCGAGTCCCGCGCGGCAGAAAGCTCGCCCGGCGACTTTTCGTTTGGCTCGGGTTCGGCTTGCGCGGCCGGTTCTTGCGGGGCTTGCGCGGCCGGTTCTTGCGGGACTTGCGCATCCAGACCTTGCGGGACTTGCGCATCCAGACCTTGCGGGGCATGCGCGCCTTTCGTCGCCGCTGCGTCGGCGCCCTGTGTGGCCGCGCGCTTCGAACTGGTGCGCCTTGAGCCGGCGCGCTCAGAACCGGCGCGAGCGAAGGCCGCGGCGCTGTAAACTGCCCTTTCAGCCGTTCTAGCCGCCCTGTTCGCCCCGTCCCCGGCCGGGTCGGCGCCTTTCTCCGAGCTCGAGGGCCCCGCGCCGCCCGCGCCCGCCATCGCCATCCACGCCTCCATCTCGTCGCGCACGGCTTCGCGCACGATCCTGCGAGGGTCAAGCTGGCGGAGGTCCAAGTTTGCGAGCGCTGCGACCTCCTTCTCCGCGACGCCCAATTCGCCGTCGGCCCCTGCCCGCATGCCGGCGCTCCACTGCCGCAAGGCTTCAATTCCTTTGCGCATTGCGCGCAGGGCTTCGGCTATGTTTTTAGGGCCGAGAACGAGCGCGCCGACAACGAGGAGCACCAAGAACTCCCCGCCGCTGATTCCGAGCATGTCGGCCGCCCTTCGTCGCTTTCAGCGGCCACTGGCAGATAGCCGCCTTCCGACAGCCGGTGGCAACCGGTCGTCTTTCGACGGCCAGCGGCAACCAGCCTCTGTCCTTCGCCGTCCCCAACGACTTCGAATGTGCGGGAGGACTCCGTCATCCGATTGCGTCGCAAACGATCCGCACACGATGCTACACGCGTGACCGCTCCGAGCACGACGAAGCGCCCACTGAAGAGCCAGACGCAGAGACGACGGCGGCCGCATTGTGAACTGCAGCAGCGCACCGGCCCCCGCTGTGCACCGACCCCGCTGCAATACGCCGCGGCCCAGGCAGCGGTGCGGCAGGCCCCGCAGCAGTGCGCCAGCCCAAGCAACAACAGTGCGCCAGCCCAAGCAACAACAGTGCGCCAGCCCAAGCAACAACAGTGCGCC
>CAJPTB010000121.1 GCA_905373325.1 uncultured Ancrocorticia sp. | reverse complement strand
CCACGCCGACCTCGCTTCGGAGACCGCAGACTTCATCGTCGAAACGTCCAACCTGCTGGCGATTCCCCGCCAGGTCCTCATGCTGTGGAACCAGGAGCAGGACTCGGACGCGGAGGGCGCGTCGGACGGTTCCAACGAGCTGGCCGCGGCCATCTCCTCCATCTCCGACAGGCCCTTTCGCAGGGCGCCGCCGAGCATCGCGATGGCGTCCGCCGAAACGTCGGCGTCGGTCCCGCCGTCGATCAGCTCCGCGGTGAATTTGGCCATCATGGTCGTGTGAAGCCGAGCCAAGGCCACCCTGAATCGGGTCTGCGCGCTGATCTTGTCCAGTCGCGCGAGGGCGTCGACCAACTGGTCCGTGGGTCCGCGCACGAGGTCCTTCATCTGCCCCCACGTTTCGAGTAGCTGGGCGAGTTTCTCCGTCTTCGATTCGCTTTGCACGAGGGCCGCCGACAACGCGTCGTCGTCGATCTCCTTGCGAAGGCTGTCTCGCGTGGACCGAAGCGCGCCGGACAGATCGGCCAGATCGTCCTGCCGGCCCATCCAGGCGTCAAGCTCCTTTGCGATGCCCTTGGCGTCGGAGAGCATCTGCGCCAAGGCGCCGCTGGCCTCGGGGCGCTCGGGAAACTCGTCGGCGACGGTCTCCCGCTTTGCAACCTCCGCGGGAAGCGCGATGTTCTGAAGGTCTTCGTAGGAGGGCATGCCCGCCTCGTCTAGCAGCTCGAGGATCTTCGCCGCCCCCTCGGAGGCGACCTGGCGCCGTGTGAGCCCGTCGGATTCAAGCTTTCCCTCGAAAGCTGCCGCTTTCTCGTATATCGAGAGGGCGGCGCCGAAAAGGTCCTCGCAGCCGGGGCGTATTCTGACCGAGAGGTAGCCGCCGTCTTCGAGGGGTGTGACGGTGGCGAAGACGTCGTACTCACTGCCGTCGGAGGCCAGGTTTCGCACATAGGCCGCAAAAGGCTGGCCGGCTTTTATCGTTGCCCACATTGCGTGGAATGCCCCGCGGGGCATCGCCGGATGTCGGATGACGTTGTGGGGCGCTCCGATCAGCTCATCGCGGCTGTAACGCGACAGTTCGACGAAGACCTTGTTCGAATGGCCTATGATTCCGCGCTCGTCGGTTGCCGAGAAGAACATCTGGTCCGCACCCACTTCGTGTGTCTCGCCTGTGACTTCTGCTTGTTCGACCTTCATCGTTCTCTCCTCATCGTGGGTATTCGCCGTGTTCGCGCTTTCTGACGCGAACATCAACCAAATTTAGAAGACTCGCCAGTTTCCAAGAAGATGCGGGTATGGGTAGCGATACCCGTCGTGTGAATCGACACATCTGCGGGAGCGCGCCGACAATCTGCGGCGCTCGAAGGCGCCGGGGGTCTCGTCTAGACTTGATGAGTCTGGAAACGAAGACGTCGGAAGGACAGTACGTGGATCTCTACGAGTACCAGGCCCGCGAACTATTCGAGGCACACGGAGTGCCCGTGTTGGCGGGGATCGTCGCATCGACTCCGCAAGAGGCGGAGTCGGCCGCCTGCGAGCTCGGCGGCGGCCTCGTCGTTGTCAAAGCGCAGGTCAAAACGGGCGGCCGAGGCAAGGCCGGGGGCGTGAAACTCGCCCGAAGCCCGCAGGAGGCCGCAGACAGGGCCGAAGAAATTCTGGGAATGGACATCAAGGGCCATGAAGTCCGCCGCGTGCTAGTCGCCTCCGGCGCGGACATCGCCCGAGAGTTCTACTTCTCGACGCTGCTCGACAGATCCGAGCGCAGATGCCTCGCCATGTGCTCGGTCGAGGGAGGCATGGACATCGAAACCCTCGCGAAGGAACGTCCGGAGGCGCTGGCCAAGGTCGCCGTCGATCCGAACGTCGGCATCGACGAGGAGAAGGCGCGCGAGATCGTCGGCGCCGCTGGCTTCGACGCCGAGACGGGCGAGAAGGTCGTGCCCGTCCTGCTCAAGCTGTGGGACGTGTACTCGGGGGAGGACGCAACCCTCGTCGAGGTCAACCCGCTCGTTTTGACAGAGCAGGGCGAGATCGTCGCCCTCGACGGCAAGGTCACGCTCGACGACAACGCGCGGTTCCGCCACAGCGGACACGAGGCGTTCGTCGACAAGGCCGCCGAAGACCCTCTGGAGGCCAAGGCGAAGGCGCTCGGCCTCAATTACGTCAAGCTCGACGGCCAAGTGGGAGTCATCGGCAACGGCGCGGGCCTGGTCATGTCCACGCTCGACGTCGTTGCCTACGCCGGAGAGGAATACGGCGTGGGGCCGGCCAACTTTCTCGACATCGGAGGCGGAGCCGACGCGAACGTCATGTCCAACGGCCTCGACGTCATTTTGGGCGACCCGGACGTGCGTTCGGTGTTCGTCAACGTTTTCGGCGGAATCACGGCCTGCGACGAGGTCGCGAAGGGAATCGTCGCCGCCCTCGACGCGTTGGGCGAGGCAGCCTCCAAGCCGATCGTCGTGCGCCTCGACGGCAATGCCGTCGCCGAAGGCCGCGCGATCCTCGCCGAAGCGAACCACCCCCTCGTCACCCTTGTCGACACGATGGACGGAGCGGCGGCCAAAGCAGCCCAGCTGGCCGCCGGGTCGGCCGCGAAACAGTCGGACGCGAAGTAAGGAGCAGGCTCAATGTCCATCTTCCTCGATAGGAATTCGAAAGTCATCGTCCAGGGAATGACGGGCTCCGAAGGGCGCAAGCACACGCGCCGGATGCTCGGCGCGGGCACGAACGTCGTCGGCGGGGTCAACCCCCGCAAGGCGGGGGCCTCCGTGGAATTCGACGTCGCCCCCATCGGCCCGGGGGCACAAGAGCGCCGGGCCGGCGCCGTTTCGGTCCCCGTTTTCGGATCCGTCGCCGAGGCGAAGGAAGCCACGGGCGCGAACGTCTCCGTCGTCTTCGTTCCGCCTGCGCACACTTTGGGCGCCGTCATCGAAGCCGTCGACGCCGGACTCGACCTTGTCGTCGTCATCACCGAGGGCGTGCCGGTGAAGGACGCGACGGAGTTCTACGCGTACGCCGCCGAGCGTGGCGTCAGGCTCATCGGCCCGAATTGCCCCGGGATCATCTCGCCCGGCCAGTCGAACGTCGGCATCACCCCTCCCGACATCACGGGGCCCGGGTGCGTCGGCCTCGTGTCGAAATCGGGCACGCTAACCTACCAGCTCATGTACGAGCTTGCCGACCTCGGGTTCACGACGTGCATCGGCATCGGCGGCGACCCCGTCATCGGCACCACTCACATCGACGCCATCAAAGCCTTCGAGGCCGACCCCGACACGGAGCTCATCGTCATGATCGGCGAGATCGGAGGCGACGCCGAAGAGCGCGCCGCCGCGTACATCGCCGAGCACGTGACGAAGCCCGTCGTCGCCTACGTCGCTGGTTTCACCGCGCCCGAGGGAAAGACGATGGGGCATGCGGGGGCCATCGTCTCCGGCTCGTCCGGAACGGCCGCGGCCAAGAAGGAAGCCTTGGAGGCCGTCGGCGTGCGCGTGGGCAAGACGCCCAGTCAAACCGCTGCGATTGCCCGCGAAATCCTGGGGGTCTGAGGTCTCAGCGCCGGGGGCGGCGCCGACGCTTCAGGAGCCGTCGGGAGTGCGCGCGGCGCTCCTTGACGCGGCGTCCACGTAGCCGCAGGCGTGAATCCCCGATTCGCGCTGCGAGGCCGAACGGGTCTCCAGTTGGAACGTGGAATGGCGGATCGCAACGTCGAAGTGCTCGGCCACGCACGTTCTCAGATCTTCGAGTATCGCCACCGCGTGCCCGTCCTGGAAGCAATCGTCGCCGACGACGACGTGCGCGGAGATGACTGGCAGGCCGGTGGCGACCGTCGAGGCGTGCAGATCGTGCACGCCCAGGACGTGGTCGAGGCCGAGCATGTGCCTGCGGACCTCGTCCAGGTCCAAGCCGCGAGGGGTGGTCTCCATGAGGATCGCCCCGGCTTCCCCGATGAGCTTGACGGCACGCGGGAGGATGAGGGCGGCGATGAACAGGCCGGCCACCGCGTCGGCGCGCTGCCATCCTGTGGTCGCGATGACGACCGCCGCGACTATGACGCTCAGAGAGCCCAGCGCGTCGTTGGCCACCTCTAGGAAGGCCGCGCGCATGTTGAGGTTGGACCGCCGGGCCGAAGCCAACGCCAGCATCGAGGCGGCGTTGCCGACGAGGCCGACGACGCCGAAGACGATGAGCGTCTTCGACGGCATGTCGGGAGGTTTGCGAAGCCGGCCGACGGCCTCGACTACGACGTAGACTCCGACTCCGGCCAGCACAGCCGCCTGCGCCAGCGCGGCGAGGACTTCGGCTCGCCGATACCCCCACGTGCGCTTGGACGACGGCGGCCGCCGCACGAGCGTCGCGGCTACGAGCGCCATGAGAAGCCCCGAGGCGTCGATGACCATGTGCACCGTGTCGGTCAGCAGCGCGAGGCTGCCCGTGAGGGCGGCGCCGATCGCCTGGGCGAGGAGGATCGTCGCGGTGACGGCGAAGGCGACCGCGATTTTGCCCCGCGTGTCCGGCGATTGGGCGTCCGGCGTCTGCCCGCCCGGCGAATCGGACGGGGCGAAGGGTGAGCCGTGCGCGTGGTCGTGCGGCGCCATCGTCACCGTTCTCCGTCGTCCCAGTGGCGGATCACTTTGCGCAGAAGGACGCCGAAGGTCAATCCCGTCGCCGCGAGGTACGTCCCGTAGAACCTCCGGGCCGTCCGGCCGAGCGGGACCTCGAGAACGCGGATCGCCGCGGTGAAGGCGAACATCCGCGCCGCGCGCTCCCCGGCGGCGTGGAGGAGGACGGGGCCCGCAGGCATGCCGCGCCGGCCCGATTCGGCCGCGAAGAGCTTGACCGGGATGCCCGTGAGCGCTTGCTTCCAGTAGCCGGATGCGCCTTTGTCGAGGTATTCCGACGTTGCGCGCTCCATTCCTGGGCGGGTCCACGGCGCGGGCGGGCGCGCTCCCGCGCGGGTGAGCGCGTGGGTGAGCGCGACCCCGGCGACCGACCCCGCAACGACCGCCGTCGCACGCCTGAATAGAAGCCGCGGCTGGGCGACCCCCAGCCAGACCTGGCTCATCTCCGCCATGACAGGGAAGGAAACGGCCTCGGCCATGCCCCAGGCGAACATGATCGCGTCCCCGCGGGCGCCCTTCATCGCCGCGTCGACGGCGGAGTGGACGGGAGAGACTTGTACACGCCTTTTCATCTCAGCACCGCCGCGAGGGGAAGGACGAGCAGGAGGGAATCGACGCGGTCGAGCAGGCCGCCGAAGCCCGGCAGCCAATCGCCCGCGTCCTTGACGCCGGCCGCGCGTTTGACCATCGACTCGAGCAGATCGCCGAGTACGCCGCCCACGCCGACGGCGACGACGAGCCCGAGCGTGATGTGCCCGAGGAGCGTGAGGATGACGACGGCGCCCGCGAGCGCCCCGACGAGCCCGCCCACGGTTTTGTTCGGCGAGAGCGGGGACAGCGGGCGGCGCGCCCAGGCGAATCTTTTCAGGCCCGTCCCTCCCGTCCAGGCTGCGACGTCGGCGGCGGCAGCGGCGAAGGCGATGAGGAAGGCGTCGTGCCACAAGACGACGAGGTGCGCGAGCGACCAGGGGATCCAGATTGAGGCGAAGCCCGTCAGCGTGGCCCTGCGCACGCCGTCGACCGTGTCTCCGGCCACAACTGCGGGCAGAGCGCACACGAGGACCATGACGGGGGCGAGCGCCATCATGTTCGGGCGCTGCCAGGCCGTCAGGGGATAGAGGACCGCGAGAACGCACAAGAGGATCGTTTCCTGCCGCGGCAGGCGGGTCATCCGGGCCAGCTCTCGAATCGCCTGGAGCCCGAGGAGGGCCGCGAGAAGCGCCGTTGTTCCTTTGCCTATCCAAATGGGTATGCCGACGGCGGGGATGATGATCGCCCAGGTGGTCCACCGGCGGTGGAGCTCTCTTTTGCGGGAGAGCGCGACGCCGATTCCCGCAAGAAGCAGGATTGTCAGGGCCGTCACCGCGAGGAAGACCGCGCGCCCTTCCAAGCGCCAGCCGGTGAAGGGCACAGTGAACGTCCAGGACCTGTCGCCTCCGACGAGCCAGCCGATGAACGAGTCGCCGAGCGTCGTTGGTTGGATCATTCGAACTCCTTCTCAGCTCGCTCGCTCTTGGCCACGTCTGCCTCGGCCGCGCTGCCCTCTGCGTCGTTCTGCCCGGCGGCTCGTTCTTCTCTGGCTGTCCTTTTTTGGGCGGCCGCGCCTTCCTCCTCGGCGTGGCCGTTCCTTCCCAGCGCGGCGATGTCCGGCGGAGGGGCGGGCGCCGCCCTGTCCGCAGGAGCGGGCCCGGCCGTTCCCCGCAGCGCCCTGTGCGTCTTCGCAAGCCTCACGGCGGCGGTCGC
>CAJPTB010000120.1 GCA_905373325.1 uncultured Ancrocorticia sp. | reverse complement strand
CCCAGGGAAACTCCTGCGCGGACAGCGACGGCCCGGTGGGTGAGCGCGGCGGCGCCCTTTTCGACTATCACGTCGATTGCGGCGTTGAGGATCGCGCGGCGCCGCGCTTCGGGGTCGCGCTTTCGCGACGTGAGCGAGCAGAGCCGATCGAGCCGCTCCCCCACAGGCCCTCGCTCTTTCGCGGAGCTTTCCTCTTGGGCGAGCTCGCGCTTCCTCTCGCCTTCCGCCTCCGGCGCCTTGCCTCCCGCCTCCCGCGCCTCGCCTCCCGCTTCCAGCGCCTTGCCTCTCGTCTCCGGCGCCTTGGCTTCCGCTTTGGAAGCTTGAGCTCGCGCCGATCGCGGCTGACCGTTGCCTCTCATCGGCCCACACCTCTCATTCTTCGAGCGAACGCCTTGTTTAGGCGAACGCACGGCCCTTCAAGGAAGCCTTTCCGTTCTTTCGGGGAGCGCCTTCCGCCCCTTGGAAGCTATTTCCACGCGATTCAGGAACGCCTTTCGCACACACTTTAAGTGTACGTTCTGTACATGTACAAAATGTACACCATTGGCACAGAACTCGAGAACTCCATAGCTGAAGCTGAGACGTCAGGCATAGCAGGGAATCGTCCGGCGGAAACGGCCGACGCCGGCCGCCGCTCGCCGTCGGCGCGTCTGCCCCGGCGACGCGCAGCCCTCGAAGGCCTCGGGCCAGCGGACAAACCGATGAGCGCTCCCCACGTTTTCAATGGAAAAGGAAGCGATTGCGCCGATATTCTCGACCCATCACGGCGTACACGCAGGCCACCGCGATAGAGGCGTCGGTTCTCTGCGAAGACGGCAGGAGATATGCGAGGAGCACGCAAGGAAGGGAAATCCATGGAGAGGAACCTCTCTCAATCGGGCCGGACGGCCCGCCGCACCCGCTTCGGAAGGGAGGCCAAGGAGGAGGCTCGAGCGGACGCCGAGGCAGCGGACGCCGCGACCAAGGGTGCATGGACCGGGACCGGCGCGGGCGTACGGGAAATGGGCAAAGGCGGCGCGGGGACTCGAATTGGTGTGAGAGCAGCGGCAAAGGCCGGGGCGGGAATCGGCGCTCCGAAGCGGGACTGGGTTCCGTTGATCGACGCCGCCACGACGCGCGCAGTCCCCCTCGGCTTCGTCTTTTACCTCCTGGCGACCACCCTCTACCTGTTCTATTGGGGGCAGCCGCTCGGCGCAACGGAGATGTGGGCTCGGGCGCTTTTGTGGAACGTGTGGCCCTGGCTGGGGCTCATGTGCCTGGCGTTGACGTGGGCGTGGGCGAGTCGCAAGGATCCGCGGCAGACGTGGCTGCGCCGCCTGATGAACCGCGCTCCCCTTTTCGGGAAAAAGGCGGCGATCTTGGGCGCGGCCCTCGGCTCCATATTCTTATTGCAGGCGGCCGTCAACGACGTCGAACTGGCGCTGGATCTGCAGGCGGGCCCGCAAGGCGAGACCGGCGTGGTGTGCACGGAGTTCAAGGAGTGGCCCTCGTACAAGAACGGAGACGCCAAGACCACGTTCGTCCTGCGCCACGCCAATGGAAGGGACGAAACTTTCGAGTTCACGTCTCGCCTGGGCGTGTGGGACGACGGCCCTCGCGGGTCGATCAAGCGGCTGTGTTCTTCGCAAGAGTCCTTCACCCTTTGGCGGTGGGCAAGAACGGGAGTCATCGCCGACGTCGAATGACGGGGCCCAACGACGCTCGCCGGTTCGCCGTTGCACACGAACTCGCCGACGCGCGAAACCAGAAGCGCACACAATCAACACAAACCAGCCGTCGCAGGAGTTCAGAATCGCGGACGAACTCGGAATCGCACATCAAAAACACTTTGGTGCCATATAAGGGCCAAATTTTGGACCTTGCAATGCACGGCGGCGCTTTTCAAGCGAAAGCGAAGGCCGACCCCGCGTTTCGCCAAGCAGCGACAAAGGATACCGCCGCGCTTCGCCATACAACAATAAAAGTCAACGCGGAGCTTGTCGCGTAAAACAGGCGTAGACGCCGAGTCACAGAGGAAGATGAGGCGATAATGGAATCGAAAATCTCGCATTCAGCCGGAAATCTCGGCTCAATTGACTTGGGGTGGGCACCCAACCGATGCGACTTGGGGTGGATGACGGGGCTCGAACCCGCGACCCCCTGGACCACAACCAGGTGCTCTACCGACTGAGCTACAACCACCGTACGTGCCCCAGGCAGGGTCGCTCGCCTGAGGCACCGTTCAAGTGTAGCCTAGCTTCTGCGTCGTGACGAAACGCCTCCGGGTGATCCGTGCCACCGCAGCGCAACAGGCCGTCCGACGACGGTGCCGCGCTTCACCTCGCACGAAGGCCGCTCCACCTCGCACGACGGCGATGCGCTGGCATGCACCGTCACCAATGCACGCGCATGGCTATGGCGTCGGCGAACTTCTTCAGGTGCGTGGGGTTCTGCGAAAGGTAGAGCGACCCGTCGATGAGAGAGACCTCGAGGACGTAGAACTCGTGGGCGTCTTTGGGGCCGCCGCGAACGATGTCGACGCGGTTGTACAGGAGCAGCTCGTCGCGGCCGCACGTATCGACGATGTATCCGTGCACGATCTCGCGAATCTGCTCGCCCCAACGCCACTCCTGGGAGTTGGTCGCGGCCGAGCGGACCACTTCCTCGTGGAACTCCTCGGTGGAGCGGAAGCTGGGGTGCAGCATCGGATCCTTCTCGACCTGGTACGAAGCCAGCCCGTTGAGGTAGATGAGCGAGGTCTCCCCCGATCGGTCGATCTGGTCGAGGTAGCGCTGCACCATGACGGGGCGGCCGTTTTCGAGCTCGCTCATCGCATGGCGTATGGCCTCGCCGCGCGAGTTCGGGTCGATCGCCGTATACCTCCCGGTCCCGCGCCCGCCCGAGGAAATGGCCGGCTTGACAACGAAATCCCCGTAGGCGGGGAACCGAGTGTGCAGCTGATGCTTCGTCAGATTCTGCTCCGGTTCGAGCCACACCGTCGGAATGACCGGCAGGCCTCGGGCCTCCAGCTCGCGCAAGTAATGCTTGTCTGAGTTCCAGTCCATGACTTGCGCCTGGTTGAGGATCCGTGGGATGGAATGCGCCCAGGCGCGAAACTCCTCGCGATGGGCCGCATAATCGCGCACGGAGCGGACGATGACGGTTCCAGCCTGCGACCAGTCGACGTCGGGGTCGTTCCACACGGAGACCCTCGGTTCGAGACCGCGCTCGCGCAAAGCGTCGGGAAGGGCCTGCTCGTCGGCGTCAAGGTCTGGCAGTTCGGCGCACGTTGCCAAGGTCACGATCGGATCAGACACGCAGCCAACTTTACCCGATGGCGATTGCGCGGATCACGCCCAAGCTCAAGTCGATCAGATCCAGGCTCGGGTGAAACCCCGCACGGATTTGGCCCAATCGCATACGCGGCATCCAAAACGCGTGCCCAAGAGCGCCCAAGGGCTGCGACGCCTCGGGCGAATCGGATCGCGGGCCGCACTTCGTCGCATCCGACGTCGTCCCGGAAAACGAAAAGCCCCGCAGCCTTGCGGCCGCGGAGCCCTGTTCGTACACCGCCTGGGACTCGAACCCAGAACCCACTGATTAAGAGTCAGTTGCTCTGCCAATTGAGCTAGCAGTGCTTGCGGAATTAGATTACTCAGGCGCCCGCCACCGCGCAAGCCGTCCTCGTGTGATCTAGCTCCGCCGCGGTGCGCCGCCCACCCGGCTGTCTGAATGCCTCTCGACCGGACTCGCACGGCGCCCCTCCTCGCCCCTTTCGCAGTTTGCCTTCTGTACCGACTACTATGTACAATCTTTGCATGGACGCTCGAACCCGGCTGGTGAACGTCGCGCAAGACCTCCTGTGGGAACGCGGGTACGCGGCGACCAGCTCCAAAGAAATCCTCAACCGCGCCAACGTGGGTCAGGGAAGCATGTACCACCACTTCTCGGGCAAGCGAGATCTGGCTGCCGCGGCCTTGGAGCAGAGCGCCGCGGCGATGCGCGCCGAGGCGGAGGCCCTTCTGGCCGCAGACGGCACGGCCGCCGAGCGTGTGATCTCCTACCTCGAACGGCAACGAGACTCGCTGCGGGGCTGCCGCATGGGACGCATGACGTACGACGCCGACGTGCTGGCAACCCCGGAGCTTCTCCGCCCGGTCGCCGAGGCTCTCGGGTGGATCGTCGGCGCTCTCGCCGACGTCGTCCGCCAGGGGATCGAAACCGGGGAATTCCAGTCCGATACGGATCCCGAGCAACTCGCCTCGATGGTCGTCGCGACCGTCCAAGGCGGATATGTGCTCGCGCGGGCCCGGCAGGATCCGGCGGCCTTCGACGCCGCAGTCGCCGGCGCGGCGTCGCTCGTACGCCAACAGGCCGGCGGCTGAGCTTCGTGCGCCGCCTCGCCGACGTCGGCTCACAATTGACCGAAACACAAGCAACGAAGGAACAGAACCGATGTATGCAATGCAGTACCAGATCGCTTTGCCCGCCGACTACGACATGGACGTCATTCGCAAGAGGGTCCGTGCGACGGGCCGTCTCATGGACGGGTTTCCCGGACTCGAGTTCAAGGCCTACCTCATACAAGAAAAGGCCGAGGGCGCCCCGCGGAACGCCTACGCCCCCTTTTATGTGTGGCGAGACACCGACGGCATGCGCAGTTTCTGCTGGGGCGAGCCCGGCTACTCGTCGATCGTCCGGGACTTCGGGCGCCATTCCATTCAAGACTGGACCGTGCACAGGATCGCTCGCGGCCCGTCTTCCTACGCGAACGCCCGCAGCCTGTCCTTTCAGACCGTCTCGCTTCCGGACGACGTCGCCCCCTCTGCCTGCGTCGAAAGACTCTCGGCCGCATTCCTCTCGGAAGAGAACGGCGAGACCGTCGCGCGAGTCGCCGCCGTCGACGTGACCGCATGGAACCTCGTCTTGGTCGAGCTGAGCGCCGCACGGGGCGAACAGGGCGGCGCAGGCCGGACCGTCTACGAAGTCCTTCACGTCTCGGAAGGCTCGTGACCGAACAAGACTCCAAAAAATCGAAAAGCCCGCAGTCTTTCGACTGCGGGCCAAACCCGTACACCGCCTGGGACTCGAACCCAGAACCCACTGATTAAGAGTCAGTTGCTCTACCATTGAGCTAGCGGTGCGGATTCCAACTTTACCCGCCAATCGCGGCGCAGGCAAACGCCGATCCCGTGGCGCGCGACACCGTCGCCGCAGGAGCCGCGGGAAACCGACGTTGCCGTTCCAATGCCGGCCTTGTGGCAATCTTGTGGGGTGACGAACGAAAAGCCCAACGCCCCAGCCCTCAACCTTGCGCTTGACAGGCTCGAAGACGCCTTCGGATTCACGCCCGACGGCGACGCCGTCTACGACGAGTTCTCGAACTGGGCCGAATCGACGGGACGCCCCCTCTATCCCCACCAGGAAGAGGCTCTTCTGGCTGCGGTTTCCGGCGACAACCTGATCGTGTCCACGCCGACGGGATCGGGCAAGTCGATAGTCGCGCTCGCGGCGATCTTCACCGCCCTCGCACACGGGCGGAGCGCCTACTACACAGCGCCGCTCAAAGCCCTCGTCTCGGAAAAGTTCTTCGAGCTCATCGCAGCCTTCGGCGCGCACAACGTCGGCATGGTCACGGGCGACTCGTCCATCAACGCCGGGGCGCCGATCGTGTGCGCAACGGCGGAAATCGTCGCGAACATCGCTTTGCGCGAGGGCGACGCCGCGGGCATCGGCGTGCTCGTCGCCGACGAGTTCCACTTCTACGGCGATCCCCAGCGCGGGTGGGCATGGCAGGTCCCTCTCTTGGAGCTCACCTCGACCCAGCATGTCCTCCTCTCCGCCACGCTGGGCGACACGTCCTTCCTTGCGGAAGACCTGAGCAAACGCACGGGCAGGAACACATCCGTCGTCGACCGCGCCGAACGCCCCGTCCCCCTTGCGTTCTCCTACTCGCGCGAACCCCTCGGCGAAGTCGTCCTCGAACTCGTCCACACCCACCGCGCCCCCGTCTACGTGGTCCACTTCTCACAAAAGGAGGCCGTCAGCCAAGCGCAGGCAATGCTTCCGATCAATCTGACGACGAAGGCCGAGCGCGAGCTCATAGCCAAGGAGATCGGCGATTTCCGCTTCGGCCCCGGCTTCGGAAAAACGCTGTCCAAACTGCTGCGATCGGGCATCGGCGTCCATCACGCAGGGCTGCTCCCCCGCTACCGCCGGCTCGTCGAAAGGCTCACGCAAGCCGGCCGGCTCAAGGTCGTCTGCGGCACGGACACCCTCGGCGTCGGGATCAACGTCCCCATTCGAACCGTCCTCCTGACGTCGCTGTCGAAGTTCGACGGAACCCGTTCACGCCACCTTTCGGCCCGCGAGTTCCACCAGATAGCGGGC
>CAJPTB010000119.1 GCA_905373325.1 uncultured Ancrocorticia sp. | reverse complement strand
CGAGTGGACAGCGCGACCGCGTTGGGCGTCATTCGCGCCCGCGCAATCGTCGGCCCGAACGTCACGAGCGTGCCGAGTATCGTCAAACCGACGAACCCCAGGGTCTGACACAGCGAATGAGCCAGGGCAAGCGCGTCGTGCCTGGAATAGAGCGCGCTCCACCAGTTCATCGCGATATCGCGCGAAGCGACGTCGACCGCCATGAACACGCCGATGAGGGCGCCGAGGACCAGGAACGTCGCCGCTGTCGCGTGAAACCGCAGGGTTACAGCGGCCCTGCCGAGGAACGATCCCGACATTGCTTTGCGCAAGGCGGCGATGTGCCAAGAGATCGTCGCAACGACGACGGCCGCGCCGGCGATTGCCAGAAACGCGGCAAGCCCGCCGGTGATCGCCAACGCTCCGCCGAGCTGAATCACACCCGCCGCCAGCAGCGCAAGCCTGGCCGCCTGCGCTCTCTGCGACTGTTGGCTCCGAGTGAGGGCGTCGGCAAAATGCCACGTCCACACGAGAATCGCGGAGCCGACGAGACCGAGCCCGGCCACGTGAATCGCATACCACGTCGGATTCGGCAAAACGGCGTTGAGACACAGAGTCAAAAGCAACACTGCGGCCCATCCGAGCTGAATGCCCAATGTTATCCGGTGCCACGCGGCGCGGGGTCGAGACGTCGTCTTCATGGCTCCATGGTAATGAAAGGCTCGGGACTTTCCTCCGTGCATTCCCCTTGGGCGCGTGGCTTTTCCTCAGGCGGGGCTTTTTGGGCCGAGCTTTCTCGCGCCGTGTCGTCGCCCGAGGGAAATCCGTGTTTTCAATGGCGCGCGGGGCGTGTTCTCGCGCGGCGGATGGAACACGCGGCTCCTTCGCCTATTTTGATCGGCGAACACCCACTAGGATGGTGAAAACCGAATCGGGAGGCCGCAATGTCCGTTTTGCATTACTGCATCCACAAGACGCCGGTAGGCGAACTGCTCGTCGCCGAATCCGACGGCGCGTTGATTCGAGTGGCTTTTGCCCGAGAGAACTTCGACGTCGTCCTCGGCGACCTATCCGACGTCGGCGTTATCGAAGCGGGGGTGGCCAGCGTCGCTCTCCATGTTGCCACGCACCAGCTGGACGAATACTTCCGGGGCGAACGCGGGTCTTTTGAGGTTCCGCTGGGCGCCGACCCCGGGACTCCGCTCAAAAGAGCCGTGCGGGAAACGCTTCTTTCCACCGAGCCGGGCGGGGTCATGACGTACAAGGAGCTGGCGGAGGCGAGCGGCTTCCCTTCGGCGACACGGGCCGCGGCCAGCGCCTGCGCCTCCAACCCCCTGCCCATCGTGGTTCCATGCCACAGGGTCGTTCGGTCGGACGGCTCGCCGGGCCAGTACTTGGGCGGGGCAGATCTCAAGCGCTTTTTGCTCGACCTCGAAGCTCAAGTCTCCGCGTGAATTCAAGGCCCCGCAGGGAAAGTTCAAACCCCCGATTGGAAGCTGCGGGGCGAGGCGCCGCTTCTGTCGCGGCCGACTGCGGCTAATCGTCGGATGGCATTTTTCTCGGCGGCATCGTCGGCATCTTCGCCGGAAGGGCGTTCGCTATTCTCTCGTCCGTCCAGTATGCCGGGTCGAAATCCGGCACTCTGTGGGTGACGACTCCGTTGCGCACAATGTCGCCGTCTGAGTCGGTTTTTGCGCCGTCCTGCCTTCCGACGGAGTCTCCGCCGTCGGCCTCTTCAAAGCCATAGGGCTCCCCTTCAAAGCCATAGGGCTCTCCGGAGCGGTCCAAGTCGTCGGTTTGCGGGAATCCCGTCTCGCCGAAACGATCGTCGATGCGCCTTTCGAGTCGGGAGATCGCCGCGTAGGCCGCGCCGATCAGCAGAAACGACACCGCAATCGTTCTCTTTTTCATCCTTTGGTCCAATCGTCGGGAAACTGGTGAACAGGGCCGTCCAGGTGAATAGGGTCTCCAGGCTCGGCCCTCTGCGGCTCACCCTACGCGGTATGCGCCGATGCGTCCATCCTCCGGGCAGGCTTCTTCTTCGGGAAGCGAACAAGGCCGACGACGAGCGGCGTCCGCCGATCAATCGAGCTCGACCGGCCCGATGACTCGTATCTCTTCGACGTCGAGCCGCTCTTGGACCGCGTGGAGCACGTTCATGTCGATTTTTCCCTCGTTGCGCAGGCGCTTGAAGGCCTCCCGCTGGTAATCGATGGCCGCCAGCCGCAAAGCGCGATTCTGCTGCCAATAGCTCTGAGAATCGTCAAGATCGGGGTTGTTCCGGGCGTTGGCTTCCTCTTCGAGTCCCTTCTGAAAGCGGCTCCACTCGGCTTTTGCGCCGTCGATTGCCTCTTGGCTCGCTCCGACCTGAGCCGCGATGTCGTCGAGGGCCTCGTACCCTTCGCGCGAAATCGCATTCATCGCGCAGTGAATCTCCTCTTTTTCCGAAGTGTACGGGGGAATCTTCGCCCAACGGATCACGGCGGGAAGAAGGAGGCCATGCACAACCATCGACAGCATCACGACCCCGCCGACGACGAAGATTGTGAAATCCCGTCCGAATGTGCCAGAGGGAACCGAAAGGGCCACTGCCAGCGAGACGCCGCCTCTCAGGCCCGCGAAGGTGCTGACCACTCGTCCGCGGAACGTCGTGCGCAGCCGCCGCTGCTTTTCGGATCGATCCAGTGCGCGGATGATCCCGATCACCACGTGGACGAAGACGAATCGGGCAAGCACGGAAACGGCCCAGGCGGCCGCGATTGCATTGAGTCCGTATCCCCATGAAGAATCGAAACGCTCGATGGTTTCTCCCATCCGTTTGACTGCGCTCGGCAGCTGCATCCCGACGAGCACGAAAAGCGCGCCGTTCATGAGATAGGAAACGAAGGACCATATCGGCAGGCCGTAGAACCGATTGACGGGCTTGATGGTGTCCGGTCCCCGGTAGGTCAGGTAAAAGGCTGCGACTACGACGGCGACCACGCCTGATCCCTTCATGTCCCGAAAAGGCTCGATGCTTTCGGAAATCAAGAAGGCTGCAAAGGGAACCGTGAACATGAAAACGCTGAAGTTCATCGGACTCTTGATGTAGGCGCGCAAGGCGTTTGCGGCCCAGCCAACCGCCAGGCCGACCAGGACACCAATTTATATTGTCCTCCCTATTTGTGCCTTTCGATGAATTCAACGACTGCGGCATCGATTTCTCTGCTGTGCCCGGTCATGAGATGGCCTCCCGTTTCGAAGATCTTCGTCTCGAGATTCGGGTAACGGTGGAGCGATCCTTCCACTTGGCCTGCGGGACCTTTGAAAGGCGCCATTCGATCGTCCCTCGCGTGCAAAAGCAGCACAGGAACGTGCATCTCCTCAATCGGGTACGCCTCAAAGTTCACCGCCATGTCGCGATTGACAATTCGGGCGTCTAGGTCGGCGCCTTCCTTTCGCCTCGACAGCGGCAGCATCCCATGGACGACGTCGGCCTCCATTCCGTAGAGCCTCCTGTAGAGAGGGAAAGCAAGCCACATCGGCAGGTCGTGATTCATGATCGGCGGAGGCCCCATCAGACTGGGAATCCTGGCAGGCTTCTCGTTCCACGGCGCGGCAGAGCAGTACAGGATCAAGCCCTTGGCGCGCAGGGGGAAGTCCAAAGCGAAGCGGATCGCGGGAGTCCCGCCCGCCGAAACTCCGAGAATGAAAACTTGCTCGATCCCCAAGCGGTCGAGCAACTCGGCGTACGCCTCCGCCTGTTCCCTCGGCGTGCCTTCTCCCTTGACGGAGCTCATGGAGGCCGGGCTCATCGAACGGCTTGATCCTGTACTGCTCTGCCGCGCCGTGGACGGAAAGGAGCGTCTCCCCCGCCGCCGGATTCCGGCCCTTGCCATCGAGCGTCTTGCCGTCCAGCAGCCTCTTGCCGCCCGACGTCTTGTCGTCCAGCCCTTTTCCGCCGGGCGCCTTGACGTCCAACCGCTTGCCGCTCGGCTCCTCATTTCTGAAGCACATGCCATCCGACGCCTTGCAACGTGGCCCGCGGTCGACGTACGTGATTCTGCCGTAGCTCAACACCGCCGTTTCAGCGCCGTAACCCGCCAAAAGCCCTTCGGCGTCCTTCACAGCCCGTTTCAATCGGCGCGCACGAACGAATGCGCCTGTTGCGACCGCTGCGGCGCAGGCGACGAGGATGGCTTTGCTTGCACTCATGGCTTCCTTTCCCCCTTTTGCGCGTTGAGCTTTTGCGTGTCTGTTTTCAGTGTGTGCGGCTCTTTGCCTTGTTTGTTTGCGCCAAGTTTCCGCACGTCCGTCTTTGGTCCATCAGCCTTTCGCATGTCTGCCTTTCTTCCGGCAAACTCACGTGCGCGTTCCATTCTTTCGCCAATATCCGACGCCGCCGCATCTTGCACGCGAGGTTTTTGCATGTAAATGGAACAGAACTCCTCAACGATCATCCGCAGTTCTTCCTTGGCCGTTTTCACTTCAAAAGGGCGCATATCGTATTTTTGCAGAAGATAAAATATAGGCGTGTAGAATCGCAAGGCAAGAATGTGTGGGTCCCGCCGTTCGATGAGCCCGGCCTCCATGAGCTCCGCAAACACTTTCTCCTCGTGGTCGATCGCGCCATCGACGAACAGCCTCTCGAATTCTCGATTCAGTTTCGGGTCACGATGGCGTTCGATCGCGAGCATCCTTCGAAACCCGGCGGCGACGTCGTCTTGCAGATAGAAAACGAACAGCTGCGTCGCGAAGCCGACGATGCCCTCGACGTCGACGTCGGCATAAGCAGCTTCGGCTCCGGCCGAGCCGGGAAGGCCAATGGCGACGCCGACCTCCGCGACCCTTTCGGAGAAGAACTCCGCGCAAGCGTCGAAGATGGCCTGCTTGCTTGCGTAATGCTTGTACAACGACGGCGGCTTGACGCCGACCGCAGCCGCGATGTCTGCGACGCGGACCGCGCTGTATCCCCTCTCGGAGAACAGCGCCAGTGACTCTCTGAGTATTCTCTCTTTGGTCGGCGTCATCACGGACCCTTCTGGCTAATAGAAGTTAGCTGCATTGCCTGCACTCCAATCTAGGCTAACGACCATTAGCCGTCAAGCGTTGCGGAGTGAACCAAAGCTTGTCAATCGTTCGATAGGTTCTTTGCGCAATCAGGGCAGCGACGAGGCCTCCTCGAGGCCCCGCCAAGAGAGCCGAGAATTGATCAGATGGACTCCGACGGGCAACATTCTGCCCTGACCAACGGAAAACGCAGAGCGTTGAGCGGAATAAATGCCGTTACCCGCTTTCAAAGACGATAGCGTACCTTCAGCGATCGCGGATGGCCGAAATACCCTGATTTATGTGCGAGAAGGAAACTGGTGGAGCTAAGGGGATTCGAACCCCTGACCTCTTCCATGCCATGGAAGCGCGCTACCAACTGCGCCATAGCCCCGAGCGGACTCCTCAATATTACGGATTCCCCTGATGCTTGGCAAATCACGGTTAGGAGACGCCGCTCACGAACGGGCCGCACTCGCTCACGAACGGACCTCATCCGTTTGCAGACAGGCCTCATCGCTCACGGATAAGCCTCACTGCGTGGGCGTGCGAACCTCGTCGGATTTGCCCACGCCCACGTTGTAAGCGGCGATGCGCCAGGCCGGCGGGCCCACCCGCATGGGTTCCAGAATCGCCCAGTTGCAATTGGACATCACCTTCAGGCCCATCCATTGGCCGGGCGCCTCGCCCAAAAGCGAGATCGTTGCGAGTTTGATGGCGGCGCCGTGGGAGGCCACCACGAGGGTCCCGTTCGTTTTAGCCGCCCACTCCTCAATCGCTCGGCTTGCCCGGCGGCCGACGTCGGCCTGCCGTTCGGCGCCCACGCCCTCGGGTTCCTTGGCCTGCCGCCAGGCGCGATACTGCTCGGGGAACCTTTCTTCGATCTCCGCCCCGGTCAGCCCTTCGAAAAGTCCGAAGGAACGTTCCTTGAGACGGTCGTCCGTTTCGACGTCGACTCCGACGACGCGCGAAAGCGCTTCGGCCGTCTGACGCGCCCGGGCGAGCGGCGAGGAGACAATAAGGGAGGGTTCAAGCGGTGCCAGGGCGGCGGCCGCCTGGCGCGCCTGCCGCAAACCTGCCTCGTTGAGGGGAAAGTCCCTGGCTCCTTGAATCCTCCCCGTAAGATTCATGTCGGTCTGGCCATGGCGCCACAAGACCACTCGCGAAGCGCTCATGCCTGGGGCGCTTCGACCGGAAGGGCAATGCTCGGGCAGTCGGCCCAGAGGCGCTCCAACGCGTAGAACTCGCGATCTTCATCTTGCTGGACGTGAACCACGAGGTCGCCGTAGTCGACGAGGACCCAATGGCCTTCGTCGAACCCTTCGCGTCGCTTTCGACGGACACCGGCTTTGAGCAACGCTTCGTCCACCGCGTCGACAAGAGACCTCACCTGCCGGTCGGTCGAACCGGAGACGACGAGGAAC
>CAJPTB010000118.1 GCA_905373325.1 uncultured Ancrocorticia sp. | reverse complement strand
GGTCCGGGCCGCGGCGGCTCTCGCCCTCAGAATGGCGGCGTCCTTCTACGATCCGTCATTTCGCGACCGCCGCCCAGTCTTCGAGCCATTTGTCGCGGTTTGCCGCAACCTTTTCTGGATCGGGCACGATCGGGTGCTCCGCCAGCTTGGCTTTGGCGGCCCATTCGGCGGGCAGCTGCACGCTGGAATCCACCGGATACATGTACATCGACGTCGGAATCGCGCTTTGAACCTTCTTCGAAACCATGAAATCGACGAAGGCCTTCGCACCCTTCTCGTTGTCGGTTCCCTTGACCACTCCGGCGTACTCGATCTGCCGCACGCACGTCGACTCGATCACGCCGGTGTCCTTCGCGAACGCCGGCGACGAGGCGTAGGACAGAACGAGCGGATAGTTGCCTTTGCCCTCTCCAGCCGAAAAATCGACGTTGTAGGCGTTCGTCCAGTCGGATGCGACGTGGACGCCGCCCGCCGCCATCCGGCTCAGATACCCCTTCGCATCCTCGCCCTTCGCCGTCCTCACGCCCGCAAGGTAGGCGAAGCCGGTGGTCGAAGCGTTCGGATCGATGATCGAGAGGAGTTTGGAGTACTCGGGCTTCGCGAGATCGTCCACGCCCGTCGGCTCTTTGACGCCTTTCTCTTTGAACCATTTGTGGTCCACGTTGATGCACACGTCGCCGCGATCGACGGGCGTCAGCCCTTTGATCCCCTTGATCTCATACTCCTTGGCCGACTGCGGCAGAGCCGGCGAGGCGTAGTCGACGAACAGCCCCTCGCCGGCGGGAATCGCGGCCGTGTAGCTGTCGATCCCGTATACGGCGTCGTACTTCGGCGATTTCTTCGTCAGAACCAGCTGATTGGCGACGCCGGCGTCGCCCGCGGGCGTGGTGACGAGCTTGTATCCCGTCTTCGACTCGAACTCCTTGACGAGTTCCTTGGGAAGGTTGAACGAGTCGTGCGTGAGCACGGTGACCGTTTTAGAGTCCCCGCCGCCTTTCGAATCGGTCGATTCGCCCGAGCATCCTGCCACCGCGAGCGCCGCGACGAGGCAGGCGACGGAGCGAAGTCTGTTGCGTGTCATTGCTTCCTCCATTTCAGGAGGGCCCGCCGTCTTCGGCGGGGAGAGCTCGACTTCCTTCGCCGGTGCTAACCGGATCAGGTTCGAGGGTCTGCTTTTCGCACTCTCAGCGCCCTTGTGGCGCTCCCCTGTCGCGCAATCAATGCTACAAGAGCACGCCCTGGACGATCAAAAGCCATCCGAATGCACAGCCCGAGCTTGATCACATGGACTTGCTTCGACCTCAGGGGCACGGCTCGGGCTTCGAGGCGCCTCGAAGCCGGGCAGCTTCCAAGCAGCGCCGCGCTTGCAACCGGCGAAGAACGACGTCGCGGCGCCTACGGGCCAAGCCGCCTCAAAGCCAAGCCGCTTCAAAGCCGAGGCACTCCGAAGCGAGGTCACTTCGAGGTCGAAGAGCCTTTCTTCAAACCTTCCGCAACGCCCTTGTCGACCGCGTCGCCCAGCCCGTACCAGCGCGCAGCCCGGCGCATGACGAGCTCGTTGACGACCGCGCCCACGGCGGCCGAGACCACCGAAAAGACCAGGGCCGTGCGCAAGGGCTCGGAGAAGTCGTCCTCTTCCGGGCGCGCACGCCCGGAGACCGACTTCCACACGACGTCGACGGCCTTGTTCGCAATGATTCCGGAAACGATGCCCGCGCCCGCGCTAACGAGCTTCCAACCGATGTCCATAGGGGACTCCCTTCTTGTCGCTGGTCATATTATCGCGTGAATGGGAACGCCGCGCGACGCCGATCATTCGACGGGCGCCTCGCCGACGTCGATCCTGTGGAAGTTGAGATGGGAGCGCGAAGCCGTGGGCCCGCGCTGACCCTGGTACCTCGACCCGCTGGCACCCGAGCCGTAGGGCTTCTCGGCCGCCGAGGACAGCTGGAAGAAGCACAGCTGCCCCACTTTCATGCCCGGGTAGAGGACGATCGGCAGCGTCGCCGTGTTCGACAGCTCGAGGGTCACGTGGCCCGAAAACCCCGGATCGATGAATCCGGCGGTCGAGTGCGTGAGCAGCCCCAGCCGCCCCAGGCTCGACTTGCCTTCGAGGCGGGCGGCGACGTCGTCGGCAAGCGTCACCTTCTCGTAAGTCGAACCGAGGACGAATTCGCCCGGGTGCAGAATGAGGGACCCCTCGGCGGAGACGTCGACGAGGCGTGTGAGCTCCGGCTGGTCGGCCGCCGGATCGATGACCGGATACTTATGGTTGTTGAAGAGCCTGAAGAAACGGTCGAGGTGGACGTCGACGCTCGACGGCTGGATCATCTGCGGGTCCCACGGTTCCAGGCGGACCCGGCCGGAATCGACGCAGGAGCGAATGTCGCGGTCGGAGAGAAGCACGGTTCAAGGGTATCTAAAGAGCCGGCGCGCCGAAGCTTCGCCGCTCCGCGGGTTTCGGTTCGGTACGGGCGCCGCCGCGGAAAGCGAGCCTCGGGTGGCGCGGCCTCCCGCTCCATCTGATACAATCTCATTCGCGTCATGCGGGCGTAGTTCATCGGTAGAATGGAAGCTTCCCAAGCTTCAGAGGCGGGTTCGACTCCCGTCGCCCGCTCCATTTCCTGCATTTGACCGCCTCGGATTCGAGCCGGGTTGCGGCCGGCGCCGTGCGAGGCTGACACGCCCGGCTCCATCCGCTGCACGGCGTCTGCCGGTTCCATCCGCCAACGAGAGCGAGCGTTCATGCCTTCGTACGCGTCTTCCGCCGAACTCACAGCCGAGATTCGCAGGCGAGCCAAACTGTTCGCCGCGGAGTTCGAAGGCATTCCCGAAGGCTCTTGGGACGATGTCCCGGAAGGCGCGGATCGATCGCCCCGCCAGATGATCGCCTATCAGCTCGGGTGGATGGATCTGCTGTTGGGATGGGAACGCGACGAGCAGGCGGGCCTCGACGTCGTCACCCCCGCGCCGGGATTCAAGTGGAATCGGCTCGGAGGCCTCTGCGAGGGTTTTTACGCCGCTTGGGCCGAAGCTTCGCCGAAAGAGCTGGCCGCCGCATTCGGCGAGCGAGTCGAGGCCGTATGCGACTGGGCGGGCTCGCTTTCCGAAAGTGACCTGTTCGGCGAGCAGCGGCGGGCGTGGGCGTCCTCCACGCCGTCCGCGTGGCCGGTGTGGAAGTGGATTCACATCAACACCGTCGCCCCCTTTACAACGTTTCGCGCCAAGGTCAGAAAATGGAAAAGGGCCGCCGGCGTCGGCTGACGGGACAGACGGCGCGCGCCCTCACCAGGGAAAACCGCCGGGGTCGATCTCCGGGTTCTTGGCGACGCCGGCGGAGAGCCTGCGCATCGCGACGTCGCAAATGGAGCCGGAGCGATTGCGCTTGACTGCGAGCTCCACCGCTTCGTCGTCCTTGGTCAAACGCCACCAGTCGAGGCCCACCTCCACGAGCTGAGCGCCCATGAGGCGCGCGAAACCGTCAAGAGACCAGGCCGGGTCTGCGACGTTCCGCAGCATCTGACGCACCCTGGCCATCGCTTCGAGGAAGTCCACCGACAGCGCCTCGCGTGGAATGCCCCATATCGCGATCGTCACCCGATTTCCGAACACATTCATCGAGGGCATGTAAAACCGGTAGTCAGGCCCGAAGAGGTCGCTCACGCAGCAGGCCACGTCTTCCGCCAGCTTTGAGACGACGCCGAACGGGCCGGCCTCGGACCGGTACTCGACCTCTTCCGCCGCGAATTCGTCAAACCCCTGTTTCTCCCCGTATTCCTTCATGGCGAGGGCGATCGGATGGGCGGCCGTCTCCTCGTTGAACCGGGGGCACCAGCCCCACATCAGCGTGGTCGGCAGCGACGCGACCGACGCGACTATGGCCCCGCGCATCACGAGGAGCCCGCGGGAAGACTCAACGGTCACCCGGTTCGTTTTCCGGTCGAGTCCCATCCTGTAATTTTCCCCGTAATTTTCCTTCAACCACCGGAAGAACCGCTCCTGCACCGTCCACGTCCACAGGCACGCGTGCTGTGCCACCCAGTCGATCTGGCGAAGTCCGTGCTCGTACAACATGCACTCCAGTGTTTCACAAGACAGCCGCAGTTGTTCCGCGGGGAGGCTTCCGCCGGTCCTCGACCGCATGCGCCCCCGCCGGTCCCCGGCATCGGGCTTCCCGCCAAGGCTCGGCGGCGCGGCGTCGTGCACGGCGCCCTCTCCTCTGACATCGTGAACGGGATGTCAGCACTCATCGTCGCCGCGGCGATCTTCGCGCGCTCTCCTCAGGGGCTCCGCGTTTTGGCCGCCCAACGCTCGTATCCGCAAGAGCTCGCCGGTCTGTGGGAGTTTCCCGGCGGCAAAGTCGAACCCGGAGAGGACCCCGAAAGCGCCCTGCACCGTGAATTGCGCGAGGAGCTCGGGATCGAGGTGTCTGTCGCGGACGACGTCGGCGTCGTCGCGGGGCCCGACGGCGACTGGCCCCTGCCCGGCGAACGCCGAATGCGGCTGTGGGCGGCGTATGCGA
Organism: uncultured Ancrocorticia sp.; assembly: GCA_905373325.1. Classification (GTDB taxonomy): domain Bacteria; phylum Actinomycetota; class Actinomycetes; order Actinomycetales; family Actinomycetaceae; genus Peptidiphaga. The sequence continues at coordinate 1,938 of CAJPTB010000118.1, read as the reverse complement.
AGGGCGAGCCGCGCCTCGGCCCGAGCCACACGGCGCTCCGGTGGCTCGGGGAAAGCGACCTGAAATCGGTCCCCTGGCTCGAGGGCGATCTGCAGATTCTTTCGCCGCTTGCCCGGCTCATGCGCTCACTCGGGCGGCCGTGACGCGCGGCGGCCTCTGCAGCCTTTCACCAATCGACTTTGTAGCCTCCGCCGTTCCTTTTTTTGCGGGCATCCTCGTCGCCTTCGCGGTTTCTCTCTTTGAGTTTCTTCTCCTTTTCGTCCGTCTTCGGATCGTTCGACGGCGGCGCGGGCGTCGGGGAAGCGCCCCCGGGGTTCTGGTTGGGATCCTGGCCCGGGCTGTTCGGACTCTGCGACTGCGACGGGCTCTGACTCGGATTCTGGCCCGGGCTCTGACTCGGGCTTTGGCCCGGATCCTGGCTTGGATTCTGACTCGGATTCTGGCCGGGGCTCTGACTCGGATTCTGAGTGGGATTCTGGCCCGGGTTCTGACTCGGATTCTGAGTGGGGCTCGGCGAGGGAGGATTCGCCTTCTTGTCCTGGCGGTCCTTGGACTGCTTGTTCTTGTCGTTGTTTTTCGAGCAAGGGGCCATCGTCGAGGAGGCTTTCGCGTAGTCCTTTTTGGCGGCGTTCTTGCGGCCGGCGCCCTTGGACTGATCTCCGCGTTTTTCGTAGGCGAGAGAGAGGTTTCGCCTGACTTTGCATTCGGGCCCGTCCGCCTCGGCGATTTGGTTGCCGCTCCTCTTGGACTTCGGAACCCTGTCCAAAGCGATCGAGAGGCTGCCGATGGCTTCCGAGTGCCTTTTGCCCTTGGCCAAGGCGGTGCCGAGATTGAAACGCGCCTCCCAGCCCTGCAGAAAGCTCGGCGTGATGTTCATCGCCAAACGGTAGCGTCCCGCGGACGCCTCGGGGTCGGAGTCATAGGCCATGCGGGCCCAGCGCGGAAGCAGGAACATCGCCGCGCACCACAGCGTCAGCAGAATGACGACCGCGCCGCCGCCCCATTTCCACGCTCTCATCCTGCGCAGGGTTGTGGGCGCGATCTCGCCTTCCGTCAGGTTGACGCCGCCGCCCAGCATCAGGCCGACGTCGTCCGTCGCCAGCCCGTCGCCGCCCGCAATCGGCTGGCTCTCGCCCACGCTCGGCCCCGCTTGGCCCCGGCCGGGCCCGCCGCCGTACACAGCCGTCCCGTTCTCGCTCACTTTCGCCCCACTCTCAATCGGATGCGCGGCATCGTGGCAGCGATCTCCCAAGCCACAAGCGTCGCAAGCGCGATGCCGGCGGGCCACAACACCGGGCTGCGCTCCTCGCGGCCGTCGCTGGTGCGCTGCTCCATTTTGGACACATTGGGCACGTCGATCGTCTGGCCCGGCGCCGTGCGATGCATGTAATTGACCTTCAGCTGGCCCGCCGCCGTTTTGAGGGCCTTCTCGTCAATCTTCGAAATGGCCGTTTGCTGGGTTTGCGGGTCCTGAATATACTTGCCCGGCCCGGAGAAGCCGGTCTCTTTCATCGGGCCGCCGGCCGCCGTTCCGTATCCGAGAACGCCTCCGCCGTCGATGAGGTCGCGAACCTGGTCATAGGTTTTCTCCTGTCCTTTGGCGCCGCGCGGCTCGCCGTCGCTGAATACATAGACGAGCTGCACGGACCGGGGGTGGCTGCTGCGGGAGCGCTTGAGCTCGCGCTTGAGAACCTCGACCGGGCGATACACCGAGGACCCGTTCGAATAGCTCGACTGCTCGGGTTTGACCGTTTGGACCCAGGATTCGACGGCGGCGGCGTCGGTGGTGATCGGAAGCTCTCTGGTGGCCCCGGAATTGAACGAGACGATCGAGTACCTGGCGTTCGGGATCCGAGAGACTATTTGGCGAATGTCCGCCCTCACGCCTTCCAGGCGAGGCGCTGTCGGTGGACTTCCTCGAAGCGATGGCCAGGGTGC
>CAJPTB010000117.1 GCA_905373325.1 uncultured Ancrocorticia sp. | reverse complement strand
GTCCCTTTGCCGTCCGCTTCGCCCGACGCGTCTGCGCCGGCCCCGCCGACTCTCACCGGGCGCGCCCCCAGCCGCCGCGCCCGGTCCAGCGGCCCCGCCAAGACGTCGGTGGAAACGACCTCGGCCGCGCCTTTCGCCACGGCCGCGGCGGCCGCGAGCAGGCCGATAGGCCCGGAGCCCGAGACCACTACACGCTTGCCCTCGACGCCGCCGGCCACGTTGATCCCGTGCAAAGCCACGCCCAGGGGCTCGGCGAGCGCGGCCACGCGAAGGTCCATGCCTGCGGGAAGCGGGCGCACCATGAAATCCTTGACGATGAGAAACTCGCTCATCCCTCCCTGCGTGTGAGGGTGGGTGGAGGCCGAGCCGAGGTAGCTGCCTCCTGGGAAAAGGTGGCGCTTGTCCTCGATTCCGGGGATTGGCTCGCCGAACGTCGCCGGATGGACCGTCACGGGCGTGCCCGAGGCCAGCTTTCCAGAGGGGTCGAAGTCGACGACGCCGGAAACTTCGTGCCCGGGCGCCATCGGCTCCTCGACGACGAAGGCCCCGTTGGCCCCGTTGAAGTAGTAGTGCAGGTCGGATCCGCAGACGCCGACGTAGGCAATGCGCAGGCGGACTTCGCCGGGGCCCGGCTCGGGCATTGGGACGTCCTCGAGGCGGATGTCCTCGCGGCCGTGGATGAAGAGGGTTTTCACTTTCGCTCCTCGCTGTTCTTTTGTTCAGGTTGTTTCTCAACGGCGGGGCCCGGCTGCGGCGTTCCCTTTCCGCGCCGGACCCCGCCATGTTTGCGTCCGGTCATTCCCCGCCGTGTTTGCGCCGGACCCCGCCGTGTTTGCGTCGGGTCATTCCCCGCCATGTTTGCGTCCGGTCGCTCCGCGCTGATATCCGCGACATTGTGTGCTTCTGCACCCGGGATCGCTCCGCGCTCGGACGGAGCCGCAGCGGTCACTGTCCCCGTGGTGAGCTCGCGTTGAGCTCACGTTAAGGTCGCTCCGCGTTTGGGCGGAGTCGCGCCGATATCCGCGATGCGGCGCTTCCGCGCCCAGGCCGCTCCGCCCAGCGCGGAGCTGCGCCCAGGCCGCTCCGCCCAGCGCGGAGCTGCGCCCAGGCCGCGTCCGGCTATGCCACGACGAACAGCAGGACGGACAGAACGAACACCATGAGGGATTCAAGCGTCTGCTGCACCGTCCATGTGCGCAGGGTCGTGGCTGTGTCCATGCCGAGGAGGCGGCCCACCAGCCAGAAGCCCGAGTCGTTGACGTGCGAGGCGAAAACGGAACCCGCGGCGGTGGCCAGGGTGATGGCGACGATTTGGAGCTCGTTGTATCCGCCGCCGAGGACGCCCGCGGACATGAGCCCGGCCGCCGTCGTCAGGGCCACCGTCGCCGAGCCCTGTGCCAGGCGCAGAGCCACCGCGATGATGTAGGCGGCGACGATGACGGGGACGCCGATGTTGTCGAGCATGTACTTGAGGGCGTCGCCGATGCCGGAGGCGCGGAGCACTCCGCCGAACATTCCGCCCGCGCCGGTGATGAAGACGACCGAGGCGATGGGGCCGAGAGCAGAGTCGAGGAGCTTCTCCAGAGCCGATCCGTGCACTCCCTTGGACGTTCCAAGCACGGGAATCGCGGTGAGGACGGCGATGAGCAGCGCGACGCCCGGCTTTCCGAGCAGGCTGAAAACCTGCGCCCACAGCGGCAGGCTGACGTGGGAAAGCTTGGGGTCGGCGTTGTACTCGCCGAACGTTCCCGCCTTCGTCATGAAATCGACGGACGTGTTGAGGAGGATGAGGAACATCGGCAGGAGGAGGATGCCCACGACGGTGGCGACCCTCGGCGGATTTTCAACAGGTTCGGTCCGCGCGCCGAAGATCGTCTTGGAGATGTCGATGTTCGGGAACTTCTTGGCGCAGCGGCGCCCCCACAGCACGCCGGTGACGTAGAAGGTGGGGATCGCGAAAATGATGCCGACCACCATGAGGTAGCCGAGGTTGACGCCGTAGAAGGTGGATGTGGAGACCGGGCCGGGGTGCGGCGGCACGAAGACGTGCATCACGGAGAAGGCGACGGCCGTGGGGAACGCGTAGAGCAGGATGGGCCCGCCCAGCCGCTTGGCGACGGCGAAGACGATCGGCAGCATGACCACGAGGCCGGCGTCGAAGAACATGGGAAAGCCCAGCAGAAGGGAGGCGAAGCCCAGCGCCATGGGGGCGCGCTTCTCGCCGAATTTTGCGATCATGTAGTCGGCGAGCACCTGGGCGCCGCCGGAGTGTTCGACCAGCACGCCCAGCATTGCGCCGAGGCCCACCAGTATTCCGACGCTGCCCAGCGTCGAATTGAATCCTTCCATGACGGTGTCGTAAAGCTTGTCGAGCGGGATTCCCGCGGCGACGGCGGTCACGATCGAGACGACGACGAGCGTGATGAAGGCGTGAAACTTGAGTGCGATGACGAGGAGAAGGATGACGGCGATCGCCGCGGCCGCAATCGCCAGCAAGGCCGCAGGCGGAATGCTGCCGACCCAGGCGCCGCTTTTGTCGATGAATACCCGTTTGTCATCGGCCAGTATGGCTGTTGTTGGTTCCATGTGTGTTCTCCGTTGAGCGGTGAGCCGGGGCGAACTCGGCTCGAATCGTCGGCCGCCGGGGCTGCCTTGCCCCATGCGACTGTGATCGCCATAATAGTAGTATCATTGACGCTTTGCCAGACGAGCGACGAAGTCGCGAGATTTCGCCGTTTGCGGAGGCAAGGACGTTCGGTGTGGCGACGTCGAAGCGCCTGGCTCGGCGTTGAAACGTTAGTTTAGAGATCGAAACCTTTAATCAGGCATCGAAAGGCTAGGTTTGACGCCGATTCACGTCGGCTCGTCGGAGTTCGCCCCGGCGAGGCCGCCGTTCATTGCGGCAAGACCGCGACTCTTTCCAGCGAGGTGACCATGGCCCCGAACGACGGCGGCGCAGACGCGCGAGACGCCGACGCGTCCCGTGCCGGCCAGTCCGGGCTCGCGCGCAGCCTCGACTCGTCTCGCGCAGGGAGAAAGGCGTGGGCGCTCCCTCCCGTGCGCAAAGCCGGCGTCGAAGGTTCGCGAGCCGGCGCATCCGAGGGGCGAGCGTCGGAGCACGGCTCTGGCCCCGCTCCGGCGCGTGCCTCGGGTCCCGCTTCGGAGTCCGCCCCGGAGGGGGCGACCGATTACGAGGCTCTGCTCGGCGAGCTCGGCAGGCAGATCGCGACCGGGAGCCGGCCGGCCGGAACCGTCATGACTCTCGCCGACCTCGAAGCTGAGTTCGGGGTTTCGCGCACGCTGGTCCGCGACGTCGTCAAGGTCCTCGAAGGCCTGGGAATGGTCACGTCCCGCCGTCGCGTGGGAGTGACCGTGGAACCGCGCGGAAGCTGGCAGCTCCTCGATCCGCACGTCATCGCCTGGCGGATGTACGACGCCGTCGAGCGCCGCCACCACATCCTGGAAATCAGCGAACTGCGGCGCGGCATCGAACCCGAGGCCGCGCGGCTGGCGGCGTCGCGCGGGCTGCCCGGCGCCGAGCGACTGGTCGAACTGGCCGAACGCATGCGCGATCTCGGGGCCGAAGGGCGCGGGGCCGATCCGGAGTTCCTGGCGGCGGACATCGAGTTTCACGAGCTCATTTCTTCCCTTTCCGGCAACGAGATCTTCGCGCGACTGGGGGCGATGGTCGGCTCGCTGCTGGTCGAGCGCACCCACTGGGACCTTCAGCCCGCGCACCCTGACGCCGACGCCGTTCGCTGCCACATCCGCCTCGCCCGCGCGATTCGGGACGGCGACCCGGAGACGGCGGCGGAATCGGCCTCTTTCATCGTCGTCCAGGCCGCCAACGAGGTGGGCAAGGCCAAAACCGAGCAAACCAGCGGTGCCAAAGGCCGGCCAAGCGGCGACGAAGCCCGCACGAATTCGACCAACTAAGTTGGCGCAGTCAAAGGAGACAATCAATGAAACTCAATCGCGAGCACCTTCCGGTTGATCGGCGCGTCGGCGCGAGTGCGCCGGCGGAAACCGGGATCGTGCACATCGGCATCGCCCAATTCCACCGAGCGCACGCCGCGGTGGCAACAGCCCAGGCTCTCGCGGCCGAGCCGGGGGAGTGGGGGATCGTCGGCGTGGCAAGCCACAACCCCGCCGTCGTCAATGCGCTGCGCGAACAGGACGGGATCTATTCGATCCTTGAGCTGACGCCGGAGGGCGAGTCGGTGTCCGTCGTCGACGTCCATCGCGATTTCGCCGTCGCGGCCGAGGAAACCGAGCGGGTCCTCGACCTTCTCGCCGAGCCGCGCCACAAGATCGTCACGTTGACTGTCTCCGAGAACGGGTACCGCCGCGACTCCCGCACGGGAGGCCTCGACCGCTCCGACCCGGCCGTCCTCGCCGACTTCGCGGGCGGGGCGCAGACCACCGTGGGGCTCGTTGCGCGCGGGCTCGTGCGGCGCTTCGAGCGCGGCGGCGCGCCCGTCACGGTCCTTTCCTGCGACAATATGGTCTCCGCGGGCGACGTCACCCGCTCCCTTGTCGTCGAATTCCTCGAAGAGACAGGCGCGGGGCCGGAGTTCCTCGCCTGGCTGGAGGCCAACGTGACCTTCCCCAACGCGATGGTCGACCGCATCGTCCCCGCCACGACGGACGCCGTGCGCGAGGCGGTCCGCTGGATTGCGGGCTTCGACGACGCCGTTCCCGTTCCCGCCGAGGGATTCACGATGTGGGTCATGGAGGACAAGTTCGCGGCCGGCCGGCCCGCCTGGGAGCACGCCGACGGCGTCGCCTTCACCGACGAGGTCGGCAAGTACGAGCTGGTCAAGCTGCGCCTGCTCAACGGATCGCATTCGCTCATTTCGTACCTGGGCGCGCTCGACGGGCGCGAGACGATTCCGGACTCGCGCACCCAGCCCTTCGTCGAAGAATGCGTGCGCGCCGCCCTTTACGACGAGTATCTGCCCTCGATCGACCTTCCCTCGGGCTTCGACGCCGACGCCTACATCGCCCGGCTGTTCGTGCGGTGGACGAACTTCGCGCTGGGCGACAAGACGGCCCGGGTGGGATCCGACGGGTCGGCGAAGCTCCTTCAGCGCATACCCGCCCCGGCCATACGACTGCTAGAAAAGGGGCGCGTGCCGCAGCAAATGGCGCTGACGGCGGCGGCCTGGATAGCCTGCGTCTGCCCTCCGCAAGGCTTCGACCCAGGCCCGATTGCGCGTGAAATGGTCGAGCCGAAGCGGGAGGCGCTCGCCGCGGCGACGGCCGGCGCCTCAAACGTGCGCGAGCACGTCGATGCCGTCATGAGAGGCGGCTTCCTTCCCGACGAACTCGTCGCCTACGAGGCTTTCACAAGCAGGGTGGCCGAGCTTGTGGAGGCCATCGTGCGCAACGGCGTGCGCGCGGCCGCGGCGGACGCTCTGGCGAAACGGAGCCCATTGGAGGATCGCGAAGGGTAGGGGGAGCTCTCGCCGAAGCCTGAGGCGACTTTTGGGGGGCTTGCACGATAGCGTAGGGCCATGACGAAGTACAACGAGCAACCGGCGGGGCTGCGCATCCCTTCGCACCCTGTTGGGGATCCCGGTCTGGAGCAAGACTGTGAGATGCGGGCAGACGGAAGCGCATGGCAGGCGCAGAGTTGACGAAGGCCGAGGGCGAAAGGCGAGTGGGAGCTGCGAGTGCGGAGTTGGCGGACAGATTGGGGGGCTGCGGATCAGGGTGGCGATGTGAGTGCCGGGCTGGCGATGTGATGTTAGAGGGTGCGCGTGCCATTGCGGTGGATGACTGAGGCGGCGGACGATCGCGAGGTTGATGTGCCCGAGATCGGCGGACATGCGCCGACGAACGTGGGGTCAATGTACGGGCAGGACGGGTGCGGAAGTTAGAGGGCAGACGTCGGTTCGACGGATGAAGCGAATAGTGAATACGCGAGGAACGGCGGATGAAACGAATATGACGAAGGGGCGTTGAGCCGGAGATTGGCGGAGCGAACAGGGTGAAAGGCAGACGCAGGCTCAGGAGGCGACGGAAGACGGAGTTGAGAGGCATGCAGAGTTGAGGGGCCAGAGTTGAGAGATTCGAGAACAGACAACAAGCGAATGGGGTGGGAGCCTGGCGGTTCCCACCCCATTCTTAGCTTTGCATTGAGAGCCTTGCTGCCTTGTACGGCAACCTTTGGGCCCCTCTGCGCGTGTGCGCAGTCGCCCTGCTGAATAAGCGCTTCGCGGGAATGCCCGCAATGGAGCATTCCCGCGAAGCGCTTTTGAAGCCGCTGCGGCTTCCTCCGTCAGGCAGGAGCGCCGTCGTGCGGCGTCTCCTCACGCCGTCCGGCTTCCAAGAACGTGATCGTCTTGTCGTCCTCGTACATGGAAACCTGCGTTTCCTCGATTGGGCGTGAGCGGGAGTCTTCCTTCTTGTCCTTGCCTCGACGTCCCCCGGTCAAACCGGCGATAGCGCGCGAAGACGCGGA
>CAJPTB010000116.1 GCA_905373325.1 uncultured Ancrocorticia sp. | reverse complement strand
CGGCCCGCCAGGCGGGGCCAGGCTGCGCGTACACGGGGCTTCCCGGGGACACGACGACGTCGACGGGGCCCTTGAGCGCGACGGTGGCACCCGTGGCCTCGCTCGCCAGCTTGGCCGCCGCAGCCGGGCATGCGGCGATGCCCTCGCGGGAGCCTTCGATTCCCAGGCGGGAGAAAAGCGCCGCCAGCTCCCCGGCGTGCGGGGTGAGGACCGCCGCGGGCGTCATGCCAGGCTCGGCCCAGGCGAGAGCGCCCGCGTCGAGGACGGCGGGCTTCGTCCACCCCTCGCTTCGAAGTCCGTCGAGGACAGGCTCGGCGCGAGCAAGGGCTTCCCTGTCGAGCCCGGGCCCTATGACCCAGGCATCGACGCGGCCCTCTCCCAGGACCGCTTCGGGGCAGGAGGAAACGACGGTCGAACCGAGCGCCCCGGCGTATCGGACCATGCCGGGCCCCGCAGCCAAGGCCGCGTCGACGCACAGGAGCCCCGCCCCCGGGTAGCTCGTCGAGCCAGCCACGACGCCGACCACTCCCCTCGTGTACTTGTGCGAGGAAGGCCCGGGAACGGGCCACAGAAGCGGGAGGTCGGCGCGCTCGATCGAGACGAGGTCGGGGCTGGGAAGGCCGGCGTCGATGTCGGCGTCGTCGGGCGCCGCGCAGCCTGCGGCTGAGAGGCCCAGCCCGATGTCCGCCGTTTCGACGCGCCCCGCGTGCCTGCGCGCGGGGTCGAGAAAGAGGCCCGGTTTGGGCGCGCCCATCGTGACGGTGAGGTCGGCGCGCAGGATCGGGCCGGGCGCCGCGCCGTCGTCCGTTCCGATACCGGAGGGCACGTCGACGGCGACGACGAGGGGCCTGGCTCCGGCCGACCGTCCTGCCTGCAGCCGCGCGGAGCCTTCCCGCGAGTCCTCGAGGCGTTCGACGAGCGACGCAAAAGGCCCGCGCAGCCCGCCGCGGGCTCCGATTCCCAGAATTCCGTCGATCCATACGTCGGCGCGGGCCGCTTCCCGGGCGACGGCGTCGAAGTCGGCGACGTCGAGCACCGGGCAGCCTGCGGCGCGGGCGGCTGCAAGGCCCGCCTCGTGCGCGCCCTCGGCGACGACCGCGGCGACGCCCATGCCCCGCCGGGCGAGGAACGCAGCGGCGAAAAGGGCGTCTCCCCCGTTGTTCCCGGGTCCGACGAGGGCGAGCGCCCTCCTGCCGTAGGGTCCGCCGAGGAGCCGCAAGACCGCCAGTGCAAGGGCGCCCGAAGCCCGCTCCATGAGGGGAACGTCCGCGGCCAGGAGCGGCGCTTCGGCCTCGCGGACCTTCCGGGCGCCGAATGCCCGGATCATTCGACCGTCACGGACTTCGCCAGGTTGCGCGGCTTGTCGACGTCGTATCCCTTGACCGAGGCCAGCTCGCAGGCGAAAATCTGCAGCGGCACGACCGTCACGAGCGGCATCATGAGGGTGGGCGTCGACCGCGGCACCCAGAAGACGCGGGTCGCGTAGCTTGCGGCCTCCTCGTCGCCTTCCTCCGCGATGACGATGACGCGGGCGCCGCGGGCCTTGACCTCCTGAAGGTTGGAGATGACCTTGGAGTGAAGGAGGGGCCGCCGCGGCGTCGGCACGATGACAAACACCGGCAGTCCCTCTTCGATGAGGGCGATGGGGCCGTGCTTGAGCTCGCCGGCCGCGAATCCCTCGGCGTGGATGTAGGCAAGTTCTTTCAGCTTGAGCGCGCCCTCGAGGGCGACGGGGAAGCCCACGTGGCGGCCGAGGAAAAGAACCGAGGTGACGTCGGCCATCGAACGGGCGAGCGTGCGGACCTGCTCTTCTTCGGCCAGCACCTCCTCGATGCGGCCGGGCATTTTGCCCAGCTCGTCCAGATAGGTGGCGACTTCGTCGACGTATTTGTTGCCGCGGAGTTCGGACAGGTAGAGGCCCAAAAGGTAGCAGGCCGTGATTTGGGCGATGAACGCCTTCGTCGAGGCGACGGCCACCTCGGGCCCCGCGTGAGTGTAAAGAACGGCGTCGGATTCGCGCGCAATCGTCGATCCATGGGTGTTGACGATGGCGAGCACCTTCGAGCCCTGCTCGCGGGCGTGGCGAATGGCCATGAGGGTGTCCATCGTCTCGCCCGACTGCGAGATCGCCACCACAAGGGTCTTTTCGTTGACGACCGGGTCTCGATAGCGGAATTCGTGCGCCAGCTCGACCTCGACCGGCACACGGCACCAGTGCTCGATGGCGTATTTTGCGACGTGCCCCGCGTACGCGGCGGTTCCGCAGGCGACGACGATGATCTTGTCCACCGAGCGCAGAACCGACTCGTCGATGCGAAGCTCGTCAAGGTGGAGGCGCCCGTCGAGGCTCGTGCGCCCGCGCAGCGTCTCGGCCACGGCCTTGGGCTGCTCGTGGATCTCCTTGTCCATGAACGTCTCGTACCCGTCCTTCACGGCGGCGGAGAGGTCCCAGTTGACCTCGAAGCGCTTGCCCTCGGCGGGCCTGCCCTCGAAGTCGACCACCGTGACCTCGTCGGCGGTGATGCTGACCGCCGTGTCCTGGCCGAGTTCGAGCGCGTCCGACGTCGAGCCGACGAACGCCGCCACGTCCGACCCCAGGAAGTTCTCGCCCTCCCCCAGGCCGACGACGAGCGGCGAGTTCCTGCGCGCTGCGACGACCTCGGAGTCGCCGGCCATCCCCACGAGGGTGAAGGAACCCTGCAGACGGGAGGCCAAGCGGCACATTGCCGCAAGAAGGTCGCCGTCCTTCGCGTATTCGAGGGCGAGGTGGTGGGCGGCTATCTCCGTGTCGGTCTCCGACCGGCGAAAGATTCCCTGGCGGTCGAGCTCGAGTGCCAGTTCGGGGTAGTTTTCGATGATTCCGTTGTGGACGACGGCGACGGCGCCGTCGAAGCTGACATGAGGATGCGCATTTTCATCCGTGGGGCCGCCGTGGGTTGCCCATCTGGTGTGTCCGATGGCGGCTGTGCCCGCGGGCAGCGGGTTGTGAGCAAGCGCCGCCCGGAGGTTGTCGAGCCGACCGGCCCTTTTGACCGCGCTCATCCCCTCTGGCCCGGCGACAGCGACGCCGGCGCTGTCGTACCCCCGGTACTCCAAGCGGGCGAGGCCCTCGAGAACGACGTCCAGCGGGCGGGAGCCCGCGGGACCATGACCGACGTATCCAACGATTCCGCACATGGCAGTAATCTAACCACACTCGGGCCCGGGTTTTAAGCCTGGTGCGCTACGTTTTTCCAAAGACGAATATTCGCCGCCGCCTGGGCCGTTCAGCCTCCTCCCTTGCCGCCCGGCCCCCTCGTGCCGCCTGGCTCCCTCGTGTCAGCCGCCCCGTTCGCTTGCAGCCCGCCGGGACATCGCCGACGGCATTTCCAAACCGGCTCGGCCCAACCAAGCACCTCCGCGCAAGGCTCCCATTCGGTATGTTTCGCTTCGGGCCTCGGAACGTACGACGTGTGCGCAGAGACAGCGAAAACGCCGTTACAATTGAATCCATGATCGCCCCTGTGCACATCGGGCCGAGCGCCACACCGCCCGCCTCCCACGTGATCGACTTCTCCTATGAAGAGTGGGCCAGGCTGGCGCAATCGACTCCCCTTCCGCTGACGCAGTCGGATATCCGCCGCCTTTCCGCCTTGGGCGATCCCATCGACCTCGAACAGGCAGACGCCATTTACCGTCCGCTGTCGGCCCTGCTGCAGATGTACACGGCCGAGGTCGGCGCGCTCCACAGAAAAACGTCGCAGTTCCTCGGCTTGCGTGAGGAGCGCACGCCTTTCGTCATCGGAATCGCGGGATCGGTGGCGGTCGGGAAATCGACGACGGCGCGCCTGCTGCGCGAACTGCTGCAGCGCTGGCCGGCTACCCCGCGCGTCGAATTGGTGACGACCGACGGATTCCTCTACCCGAACGCGGTATTGGAAGAACGGGGCCTCATGGAGCGCAAGGGATTCCCCGAATCATACAACCGCCAGGCCCTCATCGATTTCCTCAAAGCCGTGAAGGCGGGCCGGAGCGCCGTGCGCGCGCCCGTGTACGACCACATCATCTACGACATCGTCCCCGGCGCCTCGATCGAGGTCAACCGGCCGGACATCCTCATCCTCGAGGGCCTCAACGTGCTCCAACCGGCCAAAACCGACGGAAGCGGGCGCGACCTGCAAGCCGTTTCGGATTTTTTCGACGTCTCGATCTACGTCGACGCCGAAGCCACGCACATCGAGCAGTGGTACATCGAGAGGCTTTTCAAGCTCCGCGAGGTGGCCTTCAACCAGCCCGAGTCTTACTTTCAGCGGTTCGCGACGATGAGCGAGGAAGAGCTGCGCGAACGCGGCGAATACATTTGGCGCACAATCAACCTGCCAAACCTCCTGGAGAACATCGCGCCGACGCGCTCGCGAGCCCACATCGTATTGCGCAAGGGAGCGAACCACATGATTGAGAACGTCATCATCAGAAAACTGTGACCGGCGCGGCCCGCTTCGACCGGCACGGCCCGCTTCGGCTGGCGCGGCCTACTTCATTTCAGCGCTTTCCGCTTCGTCCTTTTCGTCTCGAGCGTCGCTGGCTTGGTCTCGCGCGGCGCTGTCTCGGACGTCACGGGCTTTCGCGTCGTCGCCTTTTGACTCGTCATCGCGGTCGCCTTCCTGCACGTCGTCCGGCGCCGGGACCGCATCGCCGAAGATCTCTTCGGGGGTCGAAGGCCCCGACGTCGTCCTCTCGATGATGATGTTGATGACGGCGCCCAAGGCGATTCCGCCGCTCACGCCCACAAGCATGGACAGAATGGGATGGCCGTTGAACACGTGTCCGGAGACGATGCCGATGATCGCAGAGTAGGTAGACCAAATCGGCCCGGAGAGCAGCGTCAGGGGGATGAACTTGTGGCGGGGGTACCCGGTCGCTCCGGCGATGAGATTGACGGCGACCCTGCCGATCGGGATGAAGCGGGCCGCGATGATGTAGAGAGGGCCTCGCCTCGCAAGGCCCTTCCGGGCGAAGCGAACGGCGACCTGCCCCTTTCCTTCGCGCAGAAAGCGAATGCGCTCGACGTTGTATCTGTGCCCGATGCCGAACGCGAGTTGATCGCCGAGGATCGCTCCCAACGCTCCGGTGAGGATGAGCAGGTAAACGTTGGGGCCGTTCCCCTGAACGATGAGGGCGCCCAGGGCAATGATCAGGGTCTCCGACGGGAGAATCGGAAGGAAGCCGTCGATCACGCAGAAGACGAACAGAAAGAACAGAGTCCACAGCGAGGGCCCAAATTCCAAGACCCAGCTCTCAATGGAGTGAAACAGATCCACGTTGTCCTTTCCGCCGGTAAAATCGCCGCAATACGTTGGACAACCTTAACACCCGGCAATGGAGGGACAAGAGAGCAATTCTCCCCAAGGAAGCGCCCGAGCCGCGGCTGACCGCCGGTAAACCGTCTCGAACGTCACGGGTTTCACACCCCATAGGCGACTTGGCGCGAACACGGTCGATGCGCAGTCGCGCCTGCACCCCCTGCTGGAAAACTGTACGCACCCTGCTGAAAAACTGTAGCTGTCTAAGTGAATTCCGGTTGACGGTCGGATCGAGCAAAGTGGAAGCTTGAAAGACTATCCTGATCTTGTCCGGCCGTTTTAGGCGATTGCCGTTTCGCGAGAGAGCGCAGGGAGACTCAACATGGCCACCCGTTCAAAGAAAAAGTCAAACATTCTCTATGCTTTCTTGGCTCTATCAGCTTTCATTCTCATGGGATGCCGCACGGAGGCGACCATAGAGGTGCATGCTAACGGCAAGACCAAAGAAGTCCTCATTTTCGAAGACGACAACGGACAGATGGCCTCAGTTGGCAGAACGTGCGAGAATCTAAAAAAAATCCTCCCCGGAGTCATGAGGTTTGCGCAAGACGCTAAAATAGAAGACATCACCTCTTCCGGAGGCCCCCTCACATGTAAGCTCACATCAGACAAGCCTTTGGAGATGCGAGATAAACTAGTTGACAACGGTGACCATTACACCTTTACGGCACCTAAATCGCCGATGGAAGCTACAAAAACATACGAAGGAATAAGGATAAAGTTAACGATTCAAATGCCCTCTAAAGTAACTAAAACAAACATAGGAAAAATTGAGGGCAATAAAGTAATTATCAATAACTTTGATTATCTCTCTACAGGTATTTCTATCACTTCCGAGAAGGAGGGAAGCGCATCGCCCTTTCCCGCGTCTACTGCCGCCTCTGGCAAAAAATCGGATACTGCGACTTCGAAAAACGATAATGACGGATTCCCCGTGTGGGGATGGGGCGCCATTGGAGCAGCCGTCGTTGCAGCGGCGAGCGCTGTTATCGCCGCTACGACAAGGCGCAGGAAACGACACCGATTCCCGAAAAGAAACGTGTAATTGTCCGTCTGCGGGCGACTCGATCCTCCTCGCTCCGAAATCTCAGCGATACAGATGAAATCACTACATTTCGCGGGCGGGGGCGACGAGGAAACAGAGTTC
>CAJPTB010000115.1 GCA_905373325.1 uncultured Ancrocorticia sp. | reverse complement strand
CTGGCCGAGTGCGCAATGAGGAGGCTTGCCGCGGCAGGTGCGCAGGCCCCGGCGGTCGGGTCTCGGTTCGCCGTAGGCGCATGGCGGCGTGCCCGAGGCGGCGGCGTCCGCTATGACGACGCGATGCGAAACGTCAATGCTTGAGTTTGACCGGCGTCGCCCCTTGGCCTTGCGCGTCGAGGATCGAGCTGAGCAGGCCGGGGAACCTTTCGTCTAACTCCTCGCGCCGCAGATGGACATAGCATCTAGTCCCTTCGGCGCGCGTGGCCGTGATCCCCGCGGTTCGCAGCACCTTCATGTGGTGGCTGAGCGTCGATTTGGAGACGGGCGCGTCGAACTCGCCCCATTGCCTTTCGGATCCGTCCGCGAGCAGGCGAACCACGCCGAGCCTCAGCGGGTCTGAAAGCGCCGCGAGCACCGCGGTCAGGGGCACGTCCGCGAGGTCGGGATGAACACTCCTTGCCATTCCTCTAGTATTGCACTACCGTATGTTCTATATTCGTCGAACATCGAATAAAGGGTATGTGAAAATGAACCACACAGAGAACGAGGCGCACAGCCGCAAAAAGACGGCGGAAGATCCGAAGGGCGCCGCGGACGCCTCCGAGGCTGAGACGGGTGGGGCCGGGCGCGGCGAAAAGCCTTCGGCCAACGAAGCTGGAAGTCCCGCGGGGAGAAGGCGTGCCGGGCACGGCGGACAGTCTTCAGCCAACGAAGTTGGAAGTCCCGCGGGCAAAAGGAACGGCTCGGGAACAGCGCGCCCGGCCGTGATTCTGGGCGGCGCCGTCGCCTTCCTCGTGGGCTGCGACTCCATGGTCGTAGCCCCGATCGCCCCCGAAATACTCCAAAGCTGGGGCGCTTCCGCCTCGCTCTCCGCCCTCCTCGTGGCGGCATACGCCCTGGCGTACGCGGTCACAAGCCCTTTCTTCGGGGCGCTGGCGGACTATCGGGGCCGCCGGCCGGTTGCCGTCGCGGGATTGGCCGTTTTCGGGGCGGGCACGGCCTTGACCTTCGCTGCGCCGAATCTTGCGACCGGCCTTGCCTGCCGCGCGCTCGCGGGGCTTGGCGCGGGGATGGTCATGCCGACGGTCTTCGGCGAGGTCGTCAGCCGTTCGACGCCGCAAACGCGCGGCGCGAATGTCGGAGTAATCACGGGCATGCTGCTGTCGGCCACCGTTGTCGGAGTTCCGATCGGGTCGCTTCTGGCCTCCGCCGTCGGCTGGCAGTGGGCCTTTCTCCTTATTGCTATTCCCGGCTTTCTCGCGATATTCCCGGCGGTCCGGGTTTTCTCCGGCGTCGCACCGCGGAAGGCCGACGGGCGCGCGGGCGACGGCGAATCCGCGACGGGCGGCGGGCCGCGCGGCGGCGCCTCGGCCGCCGTGGCAGGAATGCTGAAGGCGGCGCTGACCCATCGCGGGCTTCTTCTCCTTCTGCTGAGCACCGGTCTGTGGCACGCGGGATTCGCCGTAGCGTACACGTCGATCGGCGCGTTCTACGAGGACCGCTACGGCTTCGGGGCGGCGGAAATGTCCTGGGTGACGCTCGCGGCGGGCGCGGCGGGAATCGTCGGCGCGGTCGTGGGCGGGCGTCTGCTCGCGCGATGGCGCGCCGCCTCCTATACGGCGGTTGCGGGAGGCGCCGCCGCCCTTGGTGTGACGGCGGTCGCCTTCTTGCCGGGCCCCGTGGCCGCAACTGTGCTCGGGCAGATGGTGTGGAGCGTCGGCGTCGTCTCGGCGCAGCCCGCATTCATGACTCTCGCCGCCACTCTCAACCCGCGATTGCAAGGGACCGCGTTGGCGCTCAACGGCGCCGCTCAGTATTTTGCGCAGTTCGTCGCTTCGTCGGCTGGGGCCGCGATTCTCACGGCGACGGGCAGCTTCGCGTGGCTTGGCGCAGCGTCCGCGGCGCTGGCCGTGCTGTCCGCCATATTCGTTCGCGGCGTCCGCGCTCGTTGAATCCGCGGGGCCCGTGGGGGCACTCGGCGCGGGGGAGCAGGCCGTCAGCCCCGATCGAGGGCGTCGAGGAGTTCGCGTTCCTCGGCGTCGCTCAGCCCCGCGTGCCCCGCGCAATCGACGGAATTCTCCAACGCCCAGGCGAGCAGGTCGGCGTAGGTTTCGCGTGCGGGCCGCAGCTTGAGGCCCGCCTCGAGCGCCCTCCCGTTCGACGCCGCCAGCATCCCTTCCAGGCTGGGATCCGGCACCCACAGCGGGAGGGACCTGGGGCCCGCCCAGAAGCCGACGCCCCGGGCGAGCAGCCAATCCGCCGGAGTGCGGACGACCTCGCCGGTGTGGCCGGCCGCCGAGCGAATCTGCTCCAGGTGTTCGCCCAGCGTCGAGACGTTCCCGACGGCGTTGAAGACTCCGCCGATTTCCGCCTCGACGAGGCGGACGATCCACGCAGCGAGATCGCGCGCGTCGATCACTGAGAACGCCTGGCCGAAGGCGTCGGGAACGAGGACGCGGCCTCGCGGATTCGACGGCTTGGCGAAGCGGAGAGGCCAGTATGCGGCGCGGTTCGTCGGGTCTCCGGGCCCCGTGATGAGCCCGGGGCGCACGATCGTCGAGCGTTCGCGGCCGAATCCCGCGAGAATGGCCTCCTCGCAGGCGGACTTGGCCCGCCCGTAGTTTTCCTGGGAGGCCTCCTCGCCTTCGGGCAGGGGAGGCAGAGTCGGCTCGTCTTCGACGATCCCCTTCTTGGAAGGGTCCGCGTAGACGTTCAGGGAGGAGACGAAGACGAAGCGCTTCGCCGCAGGGGCGAGGTCGCGAACCGCCCGTTCGACAAAGCGCGGATCGCTGGCCACGTCCACGACGGCGTCCCACGTCCGCGCGGCGACGCCGGCGAGGGCGTCGCCGCGGGCGCGGTCGGCGTTGACCAGATCGGCTCCCTCCGGGATCGCATTTCCGCGGGCCAGGCAAACGACAGAATGCCCGGCGGCCAGCGCGGCCGCCGCGATCGAATGCCCCAGCCAGGCCGTCCCTCCAAGAATCAGAATCTTCATGGCCCTGAGCTTACTGAGGACAGGCGAGGGAAAGGCGGCTCGGTTCTCTGAGGGCGAGCGTCGGTTTCAATCGGTAAAAAGGCGGAGCGCTTCGAGGCGCGAGCGCAGTCTGCAAAAGAGAGATTCGGTCAGTGAAATATTTTCAGTCAGCTCGTGGCGCGCCCGGCGGCCCACTCGGCCACGCGCCGAGCGCTCTCGCTTTCGGATATGTCTTCGACCCTGGACATGATCGACCATCGCACGCCGAACGGGTCGAGAATCGAAGCGTAGCGGTCGCCGGAGATGAAGGTGCTCGGCTCTTCGCGCAGGGTCGCGCCCGCGGCGAGGGCACGCGACACGACGTCGTCGACGTTGGGGCAATATAGACCCAAGGAATAGCAGGCGCCTTCGGAAGGCGGCGGGACCAAACCGTACTCGGGATTGGGTTCGCCCACCTGCAGCTTGCCCTTCCCGAAGTCGATCTCGGCATGGACCACCACGCCGTCGAATTCCGTGACATCGACTATCCGGGCGTCGAACACCGAGCGATAGAAGTCCAAGGCCTCTTCCGCGCCGATAATGGCGAGGAAAGGGGTGAGACTTGTCGAACCGTGCGGGATTCCGTCGGTTGTATGCTCTCCTGTGACTCCAAGTTCGGTCATGCTGCCAAGCATACAGGGTGCGTCGGTTTTGCACAGGAGGCGGACCGCCGTCGCAGTCTCTTCGCCTTGTTCCGGCAAACCCCTCGTATTCTCTCGTTTTCAGCAGGCGCCAGCAGGCGCCGTCAGAACACCCTGGGGCGACGCGAGCCGAGCTGCGCTTAGATTCTGGATAATGGCGGCATGGTAAGCGGCATGGTAAACCGAAGCGACAGCGGCAGGGGCTGTGAAAGCCGCCGGGATCGCGCCGGCAAGGGCGGCGACGGGAATGCCGGCGGCCTTGAGCGCTACGAAAGCCGTCTAGGCTCCGGGGGCGGGAACGCCGACGGCCAGAAATGCGGCATGCGGAAAGGCGAAGCTGGCGATGCACGCGGGGACGGCAAGGGCGCGTCCGAACCGCGAGGCGTCTGGCGGCGCGCGACGGCGAAGGCCAGACCCGGTTGGGCAGGCGGCGTCGACGGCTGGACAGAAGACTGCCTCGTCGAAGTGTCGGTGAAAATCGTGCCGTCAGGGGGCGCTCGAGAGGCGGTCGCTCCACGGCTTCCGACGGAGGCCTGCGCCCCGGCGCCGTCAGCGGGCGTCTGGAAGGCCGTGCGCGATGCGCTCGACGCTTGGATGCTCGGGCTCACCCCCGACCCGGATGGCCGAGGGCCTCGCGAAGCCTTCGGATTGTGGGGAGGGGCGTCGGTCCGACGCTGGGAGGACTCGGGATGCGTGCGCCTCTCGATCCTCTCGGGCGGACAGGACGGGCCTGACAGCGTCGAGTCCGTTTACGACGAGGCCGAGGAGGCCGTGCTCGCCGTCGACCCGAGGGCGAGCGTCCTGTGGATCCAGGACGTTTACCCGGGGCCGCCCCGGTGAAGCTGCGGAGGGGGCCTCTCGACGGAGCCCGGCAGCGGCGCTTTTCACGCGGCGGGGTGCGCCTCGCATGGGGCGCTTTTCACGCGGGGCTCTGCTCATGCGGCGGGCCTCCCTTCACGCGGAGAGCTCCTTCGCATGCGCGCCCGCATGCGCCTAGATGAGGACGCGCATCGATATCTCCGCGGTTCTGTCCTTGGGGAGTTTGTTCACCCACGAGGGCGAGGCCGAAACGCGGGAAAGGCCGATGAAGAGCTTCTTGCGCCATTTCCACATCGAGCGTTTGCTCCCTTCCATGATGTGGATGTGGGAGAGCATGAAGAAGGCTTCGTCGTCGAGTTTCCAGGAAAGCTTGAGGGTCCGCTGGCCGTGGCGGATGGTCTCCGTCAGGTCGCGTTCGTCCATGAATCCGTAGCGGACGGTCAGATGCGTGACGCCTCGCACCGGCGAGGCGATCTCGTCGAGAACCACCCGCTTCGAACGGGGAACGTGCGGCGTGGGAAGGGTCTTGATCGAGACGATGACGACGTTGTCATGCAGCACTCGGTTGATCTCTGTGTTCTTCTTCAATGCGAGGGGCGTGGTTGTGAGCATCGAATGCGGGTAGATGGCGGTTCCGGGGATTCGCCGAACGGCGGAGGACGCCAAACCCCGGAGATACTCGGAGAGGCTTCCCTCTCCGGCTCGGCGCGAATGCGTCACGAGTTCCTCGCCGCGCCTCCACGTGGTCATGACAACGAGCATGAACGTCGCGATCAGGAGCGGAAGCCAGCCGCCCGTCGCGATCTTCGTGACGTTCGCGGCGAAAAGCGGAAGTTCGACGGCCAGGAGCACGGCGGCGGCCAAACCCGTCGCCCACGCGGGCCAGCGCCAGCCCGCCCGGGTAAGCAGCAACAGGAGCGACGTCGTCAGAAGGAAGTCCGTGGTGACCGCCAGTCCGTAAGCGGCGGAGAGCCGCTCGGAGTCCTGGAAAATGAGGATGATCGATGCGACGGAGGCGAAAAGCAGCAGGTTGACGGCCGGAAGGTAGATTTGGCCGGACTCCGTCGCCGAGGTGTGCTTGACCTTCATGTGCGGGAGGTAGCCCAAGTGGGAGGCCTGCCGCGCGATCGAGTACGCGCCCGAGATCACCGCCTGCGAGGCGATGAGGGTCGCCAAGGTGGCCATGAAGACGAGGGGCACGGTCAGGCTGCTGGGAACGAGCATGAAGAAGGGATTGCTCAGCGCCTGCGGCCTGTCGATGAGAAGGGCGCCCTGGCCCAGATAGCACAGGGTCAGAGAGGGCAGGACGACGGCGAGCCACGTGCCCTGTATGGCCCGGCGTCCGAAATGGGCGATGTCGGCGTAGAGGGCCTCCGCCCCTGTCACAGCCAAGACGATCGCGCCCAGAGCGACGAAGGTGGTTCCCGGGTGGCGCGAGATGAAGGAGACGGTCTCCACGGGGGACAGCGCCACGAGGATGCGCGGGTTGCCGACGATGTGGGGTATCCCCATGCACGCCAGGATTCCGAACCAGGCCAGCATGATCGGGCCGAAGACCTTTCCCATCTTCGACGTTCCCTTGCGCTGGGCCAAGAAAAGCGCGGACAGGATCGCGAGCGCCGCCGGGACGACGTATTCGGCCATATGGGGAAAGGTCACCTCGAGTCCTTCGACGGCGGAAAGGACCGATATCGCGGGGGTGATGACTGAATCGCCGAAGAACAGGGCCGCTCCGAAAACGCCGAGGAGCGCGACGGCGGAGGCGATCCGGCCGGGGTTCAGGCTGCGGCGGACCCTTGTGGCGAGGGCGAGGATTCCGCCCTCGCCCTCGTTGTCAGCGCGCAGAACGAAGCACACGTACTTGACCGTGACGATGAGGACGAGAACCCAGATGATGCAGGAGATGACGCCGGTTATGTCGTCTTCGTCCAGGCGCACGGCGCCGCCGTCGAGCGTGAAGACCGTGCGCAGAACGTATAGGGGGCTGGTTCCGATGTCGCCGAAGACGACATAACCGGCGTCATCT
>CAJPTB010000114.1 GCA_905373325.1 uncultured Ancrocorticia sp. | reverse complement strand
GATCTGCGCTGGATCGCGCCGGATTTGGGTCGGGTTGCATTGGATTTGCTCCTTGCATTGGATTTGCTCCGGGTTGGGTGGGATCCGCGTGTCGGGGCCGCGTTCGATCGACGCTCCGCGGCTGAGCGCTGTCGGCGCGACCGGACCGTTGCCCGGCGGCGTTCTTGGATCGCAGCATGTCGGCTTCCTCGGACCGCGCTCGATTTGCGGTTGGCGTCGTGGCGACGTCCCTCCTCTCCCGAGCGTGTGTTGTTTCAGCAGCGTCAGCGAACGATCGACTTGACCTCGTATCCGCCGGCCTCGTCGACCGCTTCCTTGAGCGCGGCGTCGGGGATGTCGGCGTTCGTGTACACGAGAATCTTGGACGTTCCGCCCTTTGCGAGGGTCACCGAAACGTTGACGACGTCGGGGAGGGCTTTGAGCTCCTCGGTCACGTGTGAAACGCAGTGCTCGCAAGTCATGCCTGTGACGCCAAGCTCAATGGTGCGGTCGAATGTCATGTCTGTTCACTCCTTTGCTCGCGGCGCTCCATGCGCCGACACATGATTCAACGCACGTGACCCTCTCGGTATTTCAGAGACGGCGTTTCAGAAGGGGCCGCTGCGGGCGTCTGAGGGGCGGCAGCGGCGGTTGTCTGAGCGGCCGACTGCGGCGAGTGCCTGAGGGGCGAGTGCTTCACAGGTCGTCGTCGTCGCCGGGGTCAGCGAGCCTCGACGCCCATTCGGGCGGGTTCGGGCGCGGAAACGCCTCCATCTCGGCCGCCCAGGCCTGAGGGGTGATGGATTCGACGAGCGGGGGCGTCTCCTCGTACGTGACGTTCAGCTTCGTCTCGCCCGATGCGCTTGCCTGCAAGGTGAAGGCAAGCGGCGCGCCGCGTTCGGGGGTGGCCGCGAGCTTCTTGATCTGCCCCAGGTATTCGAGGACGGCGCTGGGAAGCAGGGAGATCTCTTCGACGACGCCGCCGTAGACGGGGCGGCGGGGCCTGCCGCTGCGCGCTTGCCGGCTTCCCGGCCCCTGGCGGGCGCCGTCGCCGGCGTTCGCGCTCCGATCCTCGGACGAGGCGGCTTCGGAACCGGCCCCGGAAGGCGAGGCGGAAGCCGGGATGAAGAAGTTGCCTCCGTAGCGGAACTGCCCGCCGACTATCTGAACGATGAGGGTGCACGTGCGCCATCCTTCGGGCGCGACGTTCTCGATGAGCGCGTAGACGTCCTTGAGGAGGGAGTCGACGTCGTAGTTCGACCGCTCCCGAACCGACAGCGTCGTGACCGCGGGGAACGTCGAAACCTCCCAGGTTTCGGGCCTGCCTTCCCTCGCGACGGTCTTTTCCATTTCGTCCATCGGCATGACGCAGAAGAAAGCTCCGGGGGAGATGCGGAGCACCCTGTTGCCGATCGCGTAGGGCGCGTCGATAAGGAGGGCGAATCCGAGGGCCTCCATTCCGTTCGGGGAGTTCGCGAGGCGGGTCACCCGGACGGGCACCCCGCGGGCCAGAGCCGACAGGTAGTTTTCGTGGACGTTCAGCCCCTCGTGGTACTCGACGCGTTTGGCCCACAGGCCCGTCGACAGCCTCTCGAACCCGCTTTCGGGCGGTTTTTGGGGGCTGACGAGGGTGACGGCGGTCGGCTTCCCTCCGTCGGTTTCGACGTCGACGGCGACGGTTCCCCAGTCGCGCTTGACCACGGGCCCCATGAGTTTGCTCGGTTTGGCCGCGACGAACTCTCCCGTCTGAGCGTTTTCCCACCCCCAGGCGACGCCGTGGTAGACGGCCGCAAGCTCCGGGTTAGATTCTCCGGGGCGGAAGCGCCACAGTTCGGAGCCGGGGGTCAGGCGCCCCGGCTCTATCCACAGAAGTTCCGCCGTCGCGCCGCCTGCGCTGACGACGCCTGACGGATCGTAGGGGGAGTCCTCTGTGACGCCGCCCAGAAAGGCGTCCGGGTGCAGTGGGCCGACCGCGCGCCGAGTGTGGACAAACGGGCCGATGGGCGCCTTGAGGATGTGCAGCGGCTCGTCGGCCGGGAAGTTCGCCTCGTTCGTTTTGCACAGGAGAAGCTCGCGCAGGCCGTCGGCGTCGCGCACGTCCTCGACTCTTGCCGCGTCGACGGCGAATCCGCAGAAATCCTCCGTCCCCTCGGAAAGGTACCTGGTGGCCTGCCAGGGGGTGACGGCCAGCTGGTAAACGACGCTCATTGGGTTCCTTCGCTCGTCGGGTTGATGTTCTTGATTTTCAGGGTTTCGCCGGCCCCGTCGAGGTTCGCCGTTCGGCGTCTTCGATTGAGGGGCTCGGTTCGGCTCGTCCGATCGTCACCGGTCCATGAGGCGACGAGCCCATTCGGGCTCTTCGTCGCGCGGAAAGTATTCGAGTTCCTCCTGCCAGTCCTCGGGCGCGATGTGCTCGAGCAGGGGCGGGTGTTCGTCGGGGAAGGGGATCATCTCGGAGTTTTTGAGGTCGCCCCGGAAGACGCTGAGGGCGTAGGCGAGCGGGGCGCCTTGCCCTTGCAGGGCGTGGAGCACTTTGATCTGCGCCAGGTACTTGAGGATCGCCACGGGGAGCGAATCCACGAACTGCCTTTCGTCCTTCTCGGCGTCGATGACGAAGTGCCCTTCGCCCTTCGCCTTTCGTCCCACGAGTTGCACCACCAAGTCGCATCTTTCCCATTTCGGCGGCGCCATGCCGGTCACAAGCAGTGCCGTCTCCTCCAGGAGCTCGGCGACGTCGTAGTTGCTGCGCTCCTTCTTGCGTTTGCGGGTCACCGCGGGCTTGCCGGCCGTGTTCCACGAGAACGGGGCCGCCCGCCGGTCCACGTGTATCGGCGCCACCTCCTCGACCGTGGGGAAACACGCGAAGACGCCGGGTTCGAGCCGCGCAAAGCCCTGGCTTTCTGCATAGTTCGCGTCGATTGCGCGCGCGACCGCGAGCACTCTCTTTTCGCCGCTCTGGCCTCGCATGAAGCGTACGAGGCGCGACTGGACGCGGTTGATCGTCGCGTACCTCTGGTTTTCGTAGACGGCGTCGTCCTCGGAGAGCTCGATCCGCTTGACCCACATGCCGCTCGACACGGGCTTGAAACCCTCTTCTTGCGGCGGGTCCACGGGTGCGACCATCGTCGCGGCCACGGGTTCGCCTTCCTCGATCTCGACGTCGACGGGAAGCTGCGCCCAATCCCTCTTGACGACGGGGCCGATGAGGTCGCTGGGAGTGGAGGCGACGAACTTGCCCGTACGCATGTTTCGCCATCCGAGGGCCGTCCCGCAGTAGATCCCGCACAGTTCGGGAGAGGGATTGCCGGGGTAGTAGCGCCACAGCTCCGCGCCGGCGGTCAGGCGCGTGGGCTCTATCCACAGAAGATCGGTGGAAAAGCCGCCGCCGCTGGCGGTCCCCGAGCCGTTGTACGGCGAGATCTCGGAGATCCCGCCGAGGAGCGCGTCAGGGTGGAGGGCCCCCACTGCGCGAGACGCTTGCACGAACGGATTGGTGGGCACTTCGAGTATGTGTATCGGCTCGGAAGGGGAGAACTGCGCGGGCGCTATGGCCCCGCAGAACAGGTCGATGAAGTCGCCGACTTCCTTCATGCCGCTCACCTGGGCGGCGTCGATCGCGAAACCGCAGAAGTCTTCTTTGCCGCCTTCGATGTAGGAACGTGCGCGCCAGGGGGCTATCGCCATTCGGTAGCCGACGTCGATTCGACAGTCTTCGTAGTTTTCGTCCACGGGAACAGCCTCCGTCCGATTGACGCCTTCACTCTATCGGGAGCGGAGGATCCCGCGTGCCGAGCGTCCAGGCTTTGGGCGGAGTGAGAGGAGGCCCTGCCGGCCTCGTGCTTTTCGGCGGCGCCGCCTTTCGCTTGCCGGCGGCTGCGGCGTTCGTCGCCCGCGACTGTGCCTTTCGGCGTCGCGCTTCTCAGTTTTCGGCGGGCACGTCCTCGCGCTTGCGCCTGTTGGAGCGGACGCGCAGCGCAACCCACAGGGCGCCGCCGAGCAGGCAGACGACTATCGTGACCTTCGTCAGTATCCCGACGTAGCCTTCCACCTTCGTCCAATTCGAGCCGAGGGCGTGGCCGGCCCAGATGAGGATTGTGTTCCATACAGCGGACCCCGCCGTGGTCAGGGCGGTGAACTTCCAGAAGTTCATGCGCGTCACGCCCGCCGGAATCGAGATGAGGGAGCGGAAGATCGGGATCATTCGGCCGAAAAGGACCGTCCAGGTTCCCCTCCGGTCGAAGAACGCCTCGGTTTTCTCGATGTCCGAGGTTTTGACCAGCGGGAGTTTGCCCATGAGCTTGCGCGTTCGCTCCCTGCCGAGCAGAGCGCCGACGCCGTAGAGCGCCCACGCGCCGACCACCGATCCAGCGGTGCACCACAGGATCGCCCCGAGCAGCGTGAAGCTGGCGTTTCCGGTGCCCGCCGTGAAGCCCGCCAACGGAAGGATCACTTCCGAGGGGAGCGGCGGGAACAGATTCTCCAGCGCGATGAGGGACGCGGCGCCGAATCCGCCGAGGTCGTTCATAATGTCTACGGCCCATCCGGCGATGCCTGAGAGCGCCTGAGGATCGGCCGACGACGCGGCGGCAAGGAATCGAGGCACGAGGTCTCCTTGTTCTCTCTACGTTTCTTTCCACTCTATCGACCCAGCACGCTTTGCCGGCGCGATTGCACGTTGGTTCGATCCGACGGTTGCGCGGTACTCGTTCGATACGTTCGGCCTCGCTCGCATCACTCGCCGCATGAGCCGGCTCGGGAAGCGAAAGGCCTCCAATAGTTTGACAGCCGAGTCTGGGAAGCGGCTGCGGTTTGCATGTGATCTGACTCCCGTGTTGACGGAGGCGGGCGGGCCCGGGGCTGCGCGTTGACGTGGCCCTCTGGCTCAGCGCCCTCCGCTCCTCTGATCGGCTCTGGACGCTCGACGGTTCATTCGCGAGCGGCCTCCGCATGCTCGGTCGGCTCCGTGCGCTCCAAGGCCTCGTCATTGGGCTGTGCGGCGCCGTCGGGGTTAGCGGCGTCGCCGGGCTGTGGCTGTGTGGCGCCGGCGAAGTGCCCCGCGCCGCTGAAGTACGCGGCGCCGTCGAGGAATCCGACCAGCCGAGCGGCCAGCCCGGTGTAGCTCGCAGGGGTCAGCGCCGCCAGGCGCGCTGCGACGTCGTCGGGCATGCCCAATGAGGCGATCGCTTCGCGCATGTCCTCGGCCGTGACCTTGCGCCCCCGCGTCAGCTCCTTCAAGCGTTCGTAGGGGTTGCCCATTCCGGTGGCGCCGCCGAGTCCGGCCGCGCGCATGGCCTGCTGGATCGGCTCGCCTAGAACCTCCCACGAGGCGTCGAGGTCCTCGGCGAGCCTTTGCGGGTTGGGGTCCACGCCGGCGAGCCCGCGCACGAGGTTGTCGAGAGCCAGCAGCGAGTGCCCGAAGGCGACGCCGATGTTGCGCTGCGTCGTCGAATCGGTCAGGTCGCGCTGAAGCCGCGAGGTGACGAGCGTTTCGGCGAGCGTCTCGAACAGCGCCGAGGAGACCTCGAGGTTCGCCTCGGCGTTTTCGAAGCGGATGGGATTGACCTTGTGCGGCATCGTCGAGGAGCCGGTTGTGCCCTGGGCGGCCAGGTTTTGGTGGAAGTAGTCGAGCGAGATGTACGTCCACATGTCGGTGGCGAGGTTGTGGGCGATGCGGTTCGCGTGGACGACGTCGGAGAAGAGGTCCGCCTGCCAGTCGTGCGGCTCGATCTGGGTGGTCAGCGGGTTCCACACGAGGCCGAGGCCTTCGACGAAGGCTCGCGAGAGAGCGGGCCAGTCGGCGTCGGGCAGGGCGGCGACGTGCGCGCCGAAGGTTCCGGTGGCGCCGTTGATCTTGCCCAGGTAGTCGGCGCTCGCGATCCTGCGGAGCTGGCGGCTCAGGCGGTGGGCGAAGACGGCCATTTCCTTGCCGACGGTGGTGGGCGTGGCCGTCTGCCCGTGCGTGCGCGAGAGCATGGGCAGATCCGCGTGCGCGTGCGCGAGTTCGGCGAGGGCGTCGTGGAGTTTGAGCGCGGCGGGGAACCACACGTCGGTCACCGCGCCCTTGATGCACAGGGCGTAGGCGAGGTTGTTGACGTCCTCGGAGGTGCACAGAGCATGGACCATTTCGGTCAGACTGGGAAGGGCGGTGTTCGGCCCGACGACGTCGGGCGCCGCCTCCATCCGGCGTTTGATGAGATATTCCACGGCCTTGACGTCGTGCTTCGTCTCGGCCTCGATGGCGGCGTGCTCGGCTATCTCCGCTTCGCCGAACTTTTGGGGGATCGCCCGTAGGTAGGCGACGTCGGCCTCGGAGACGACGGGGGCTCCCGGGAACACCTCGTTCTGCGAAAGGAAGATGAGCCATTCCACCTCGACGGCGATTCTGGCGCGGTTGAGCGCGGCCTCGGAGAGGAAGGCGGTGAGCGGGGCAACGGTTTCGCGGTAACGGCCGTCCAAGGGCCCGAGCGTAATCATGGCGTCATTCTCCCACGGATGGCGCGAGCGCGTAGGCCTGCATCGGCTCCA
>CAJPTB010000113.1 GCA_905373325.1 uncultured Ancrocorticia sp. | reverse complement strand
GCGGCGTGCACCGATCCCGGGACCGACAGCGCGTTTTTGATCACATCGAGGTCTTCGGCGTCGAACTCCGATTCCGCCGCGGACTCGGCGCCGCGCCCCTCGGGAAGGACCGGAACGGCCCTGGCCAGATGATTGACTTCCAAGCTCTTTCCGCTCACAAACTTGCCGAGCCACGCCAGCCACAAAGCAAAGAGAAGCAGTGAGACAAGCATCCCGATGAGCCCAAAAATGACATAGCTCACCGTAGTCAGAGCCCGAACGGCCAAGGCCGATTCAAGATCCTGCCGCCCGATGATCACGGCGAGTGAGGCGACGCCTCCGCCGACGGGTATGGCCCACCCGACCAAGATGAGACCCAGCAGGAGGGCTCTCGGCCGAATCTTGCCGGCGAACATGAGAACGCACGCCCCCAGGGCGACGCCGACGGCGCCGAGTGCAACCCCCAATGAGAAGTTGGACATTCCGGCGGTTTGGGCATGCGCCCATCGATTGAGGGCGATGGCGGCGGTGAAGGCGCCGGCCCCCGCGATGACGGTGAGCATCGGGTAGTGGACTCGGCGCAGACGCGCCTTCACAAGCTGCGGTTCGGCGGGCGGAACCAGCGTTTCCCGCCAACGGGCCACTTCCTCGCTGTCACGCTCCTCGATCGCCCTCACAGTCATAAGTCCCGTTTTCAACGGCCAAAGAGCCGTGGCGCATATGGGAATGGAAGCCAACATGAGAACAACCGTCAAACGGCTCCATTCAAGATCGGTGAACATCACAGTCAACGGAAGGACGACGAGCCACAGCATCGATGCCATAATCAGGGCAAGAGATGCGTCAATGCGCCTTTCAGCTCTAAGCCAGAACTCATGCATGGCGCGATCCACCGTCTGCTCCCTTCTCCGTGCGTCCCACTCAAGCTTAGTGTGAGTCCCTTTGATTTCCCATCCGGACAGCGAAAAACAGGTCACAGAAAACGGCGGACGACGGGGCGTTTGAGGCTGTGAGCCTGTGACGAAACCCCGCGAAACCAGGAAACCGCGAAACTGTGAGAACCCAAGAACGCGCTTTCAGCGCGTCACAGGGGCCCGCTTGCGTCGAACGCGGGGCGCGCCCGCGGCAAATCAGGCAAACGTATTCGCGGCGCGCGCTATCGCCGCGAACTCGGACACGCTCAGCTGTTCGCCTCGGGCTTTCGGATCGATTCCCGCGACGACGAGCAAATCTTCTGCGCGCGCGGCGCTTCCGGCCCACATCGCAAGGGCGGCGCGAAGAGTTTTGCGCCGCTGGGCAAAAGCCGCGTCGATGACGGCGAACACGTCTTCACGGGAGACGCCGGCGAGCGCAAGCCCGGCGACGTCGGCCTGAGGCTGAGGCAAAGCGCCGTGCCGCCTGAAATTCACGAGCGCCGAATCGACGTTGGGGATCGGCCAGAACACGTTTCTGCTGATCTTCGCCCCGCGCGCAGCCTCCCCGTACCAGGAGACTTTTGCCGAGGGGACGCCGTATGTGCGCGAGCCCGGCGGCGCCGCAAGGCGGTCCGCCACTTCCGATTGGACCATGACGGTCGCCGACTGGATGCTGGGCAGCGCCTCGAGCAAGCTGAGAAATATCGGCACGGCGACATTGTAGGGAAGATTGGCCACGAGCCGCGAAGGCTCGGCGACCCCCCGCGTCGCCTTCGCAAACAGCCGCGGCTTCGCGGGGATCTGACCCGTCCGCACGGACTCACCCGCGAAATCCACGCTCTCCGGCTCGGGTTCAGCCGTCTCCGGCGCCGGTTCGACAACCCTGTGCGGGCATCCTTCCTCGCTCTGGAGGCGTCTGGGAACGGGAAGATTCGAAGGGGCCTTTACATCCATGGCGTCGAGATTGGCAACGGCCAGCCGCTCGACCGCCTCGGGCATGCGCGCCGCGACCGTCGATTCAAGCGCGCCGGCCAGAACCGGATCGATTTCAACGGCGCACACGACGGCCCCGGCCTCCAACAGGGCCAGAGTGAGCGACCCCAAGCCGGGACCGACTTCCAGAACGACGTCGCCGGGCCGCACTCCGGCGTCGCGCACTATCCGGCGGACCGTCCCGGCGTCGTGGACGAAGTTCTGCCCAAGCGTTTTCGTCGGCCGCATACCGAGCGTCGAGGCCAGCTCACGAATGTGGCTGGCCCCGAGCAAAGCGGATGTCGTTTTCGTCAAATGCGGACGGTTCCGATCGGCGTCAAAGGGTCCCGATCAGTACCAACCGGTGCTCTGGGAGTGGCCCCAGGCACCGCAGGGAGTGCCGTAGCGGCCCTTGATGTAGCCGAGTCCCCACTTAATCTGGGTGGCGGGATTCGTCTGCCAGTCGGCGCCGGCGGATGCCATCTTCGACCCCGGCAGGGCCTGCGGGATTCCGTAGGCGCCCGAGTAGGAGTTGAGAGCGTGCGAGTTCCAGTTCGATTCCTTGGTCCAAAGCTTGACCAAGCAAGAGAACTGATCGCCGCCCCAGCCGTAGGATCCCATCATCGACGCCGCAATCTGCTGGGATGAGCCAGCCGGAGCGGGCGTTGCGCCGCCAGACGGGACCTCTGCCGTCCCTCCGTCGCCGGTCGTGACGGTCTTGGTGGGCGGAGCCTCCTTTGTGCCGACGCTGACGACCTCGTCGACACGAGCAACCTTGACGCTCGAGACGACGAGCGTGCGCCCGGTCTCTTTGCCATTCTCATACGTTACTTCATAGGTGTTGGCGGTGACGCCATCGACGCCTTTGGTCTTGACCTCCGTCGACCCCTTGGCGAGGCTGGAGTCATCGACCTTGCTGCTCTTGTGCGCGTCGGCGACGTCCTCGGTCACCGTCTTCTTCTCAACGCGAGTGATGGTCACGGTCGAGCCGTCGGACACCGGGGCGGACATCTCCTGCGAGACTTTGTCGTCGCCGTCGACGGTTATGCCGGCGTCGGCCAAAGCGCCCAAAAGCGTGGGCTTTGTGGTTGTGACGGTTCGCTTTTGGCCATCGACGGAAACGGTGAAGGTCGCCTTCGCCGCCTTTTCCTGAACCGGAGCAAGCTGGGCGACGCCGGCCGTGGCGTCCAAACGGTGGGCATCGTTCTCATTGGCGACCGAGAGCGTGCCCGCAGCAATGCCCCCGATGCCGGAGGCGGCGGCGACAACCGCCAC
Organism: uncultured Ancrocorticia sp.; assembly: GCA_905373325.1. GTDB lineage: Bacteria > Actinomycetota > Actinomycetes > Actinomycetales > Actinomycetaceae > Peptidiphaga. The sequence continues at coordinate 3,367 of CAJPTB010000113.1, read as the reverse complement.
AACGGCTGCGCGTGAGCGGGAAAAAAGGGAGAAACGGCTCTTCTTCGTCGACGTCGCGCCGACCGAAGCCAGCTCCTCGTCCACGAGTGCGTCAACCGGCGCCGCCTCGACTGGAGCCTCGGGAACCGGCGCCTCGGCGGCAGCAGCGGCGTGAGCCTCCTCTTCGTTCTCCGTGAACGGCCGCACGAGGTATCCAAGCGGCGAATCCGGATGGAGAAGGCTCTGGCTCAGCCCCTGCTGAGCACGCGCGGCCAAGCGCGCGGCGCGCCTCGAACCGGGCGCGGGGGCTTTCGACAGATCTATGTTGAACTCGAATGCTTCGCCTTGGGCAACGCTGTGACGACCCACTACGATCTCTCCTTGTTCTATCGGCGGACCCGCGAAACGGGAACCGGTTGATAACGATTCTGATACGAGTGTAACCAAATCGTTATCTTTTTGGCCACCCACGTATCGCATCTCACATCTTCAGGGTTTGACTTTTCAGCGCGAAACAAGGGAAAAGTTCCCGAGCCCACCCAGATATCGTTTTGTAATAGTAACGAGCTCACCCGAACAGCGCGCATCCGCATCGCCGATCGCGCGAACACGAAACTCCCCGCGAACATGCCAGCAAAGTCGGCCATGCACACAAAGGCGTGAGCGAACAACTCTACCCGATGCTCAGCGACCGCGTCCAGACACTCAACCGATGCCGTCATGCAGCTGACAACTCTAGAAGGACCCGAAACGTCACCGCTCGCACTCAAAACGGTTCTATTTGCTCCCGAAACGGAGCCAATTGCATTCGAAACGGCACCAGGAGTTTCTAGATGGAACCACCCACTTTTCCGAGCACATCACACATTCCTGCCAATAGCGAACGAGACCAGTCGATTGCTGTGCACTTCTCCAAACACATCCGACGTTCCCGGCAAACACACGAAGTCCCCTGCAAGCGTGCAGACTTTGCGAGCGACCACATGATAGACGAGCAGCCCTGGCCTACTGGGATGTCGAACTACGCTGACATCATGACAAGCAACTTCCCTTCGTCGCCCAATGCGACGCCGACAGGTCCGTTCGCGCCCTCAAACCAGCCAATCCCGGATCCCTCCGCGCCCTTCGGCATAGACGCTCTCGGCCTCTATGCAACATCGGGGCGGAAGAATACCCTCAACATCGTGACCGCAGTCCTTTCGGGGGTGGGAGCGACAATCCTCGTCGCCGGCTGTTTCGTCCCCTACCACAGGTTCAACTGGCGAGATTCCTCCTCCAGCTCGGACTCCAATTCGGATAAGAATACCCTTGCCGCCTTTGGCGGCGGATACTTTTTCCTTTACATCTTCTTCGCAATCGTCGTTTTTGCGCTCCTCGCCCTCGTCCTGCGTCGTCACAAAACCGGCGCCTCCCAGTGGGCGCCTTGCACGGCTTGCCTAATGACGAGCGGCGCCGTCCTCGCCATATCAATCGGCGAGAAGCGAACCATTTTCAGACAACAGGTTAGAGAATATTCGTACAGTCCGAGGCTCGGTTTCTGGCTGATTCTTGCAGCAGGCCTTCTTCTACTCGCATGCGGGATTCTTGGAATCGTTCTAGCGACGAAGGCCACTCCGAAGGTGATTGGGGTCGCCTATCTGCGGCAGTCTTCGGACAAGTCGCCATCAGACTTCGCGGGAGACCCTAGGGCCGTGGGAAACGTCTTTGCCGCCGAGGGGGCGCGCCCTCAGCCGAGCTACGGGCAAAATCCCCCGAGCCCCGGCAACGAGCGCACCGGGCCGCACATCGGCTCGTCTCCCGCAGGCCACAGTTCAGGGAGGCCCTCCAGTTCTTTCATGCCTCCATACGGCAGAGTGGACTGATCGCCGTTGTCCGCCGAGAGCTTTTCAGAATGCGGACATGTGGCGAGTTCCATGCCGCCGACGGCTTCCAGCGAATACCATTCTCTTATGAGCACTCAGTATCCTCCGCAGAATGCCACGGTCACCGGACAGATCGGCAAGGATTCGACCGATCGACAGGCGTACTCGTCGCCCTTTGCGGACCACGATTCGCCTGCAGCCACCAAGCCCAAGGCAAGTTCGGGAAAGACGAGCATCGCGGCGCTCGTCGGAGGAATCGGCGCCCTTCTCGCCGTCATAGGCCTCTTCCTCCCCTACTTCAAGGCCGACGGCGGAAACCTCTCGTGGCTGAACTCGGGCGATTACAAGGGCTCAATGGGGCCTTTCTCCCTGACTCTCGCGGTCGGCATCATCGCCGTCGTCGCCGTAATCGTCCCTTCGCTCATGAAGAAATCGCCCAAGGCGGGCGGGCTTGCAGCCGGGCTGGCGCAGACTTTCGCGGGCCTCGTCACTGTCAGCAACTGGGCTGTCAACTTCCAGCCCGCGAAGTTCAGCGACGACGCCTCTCGGGGAATCGGCTTCTGGCTCATCGGAATCGGCGGAATCATTTTGACCCTGGGAGGGCTTCTCACGCTGATCAGCGGCCTGAGGGCGGGAGCCGGCTCCGACGTCCACCCCGGGGACTCTTATCTCTCCGCTCCCTACACGAACCAAGAATCGACGCTTGCGCCGCCCGCGGGCGCCACGGGACAGCCGCTTCCTGGCGATCAGAACAGGACCGGTCAATTCCCGCCCGTTCAGCCTTACGGCCAGCCGTATTCGACTCAGGCGCCCTTCGAGCGGCAGCCGCCTTTCGCCCAGTCGGCGGGTTCGAGTTACACGGGAGCCCCTCCCATGTCGGCGCAGTCAGCTCCGGAAACACGTTGGCCGGCTTCCGCGCCATCGGCCCCTTCGGCCTCCCCGCAGTTCACGCAGGGAGGCTACGGCTCCCCTGCGGCGCAGCCGTATGGAGGGAGCCAGCAGCCTGCGCAGCCTTACGGGCAGCAGCCATACGGTGCGAACCAGCCCGCTCAGCCGTACGGACAGGCGCAGCCCGCGCAAACGCACGGGCAACAGGGGGACTTCCAAAGCCCCGGCGCGCCGCAGCAACAGCCGAACGACCCGCAGCAGCCGTTCAACGCTCAGCATGCTCCTGGCAATCAGCAGGTCCCGGGCAGCCAACAGACGCCCTTCGGTCAGCCAGAGGCTTCTCGCCCCGAGCCGCAGCCTTCTTCCGCCCAACCGCAGTTCAATCAGCCGCAGTTCGGACAGGCGCCGAACAACATGGCTGTGCAAAGCCAGCCTGCGCAAGGGCAGCAGATCCAACCGGAGGAAAGCCAGCCCGCGCAAGGGCAGGAGGGCGGGCCGACGCCGAACGGACAGGTTTCTCAGGCGCCTCAAAGCGAGTCGGCTCCTCATGAAACCTCGCCCCAAAGCAAGCAGGCTCCGCAAGCTGCGCCGACATGGGAGGGGCTCCCGTGTAACTCGAACCCGCCGACTGGGCGAAA
>CAJPTB010000112.1 GCA_905373325.1 uncultured Ancrocorticia sp. | reverse complement strand
GTCATGGCCGGATGGACGGCGAGGGTGAGTGCCCCCGCGCGTGCCGCAGGTTCGAGCACGGATACGCCGTAGCGGCCCGCGACGTGGATCGCCAACTGCCCGGCGGTGAAGCAGCCGAGCTTGGCCAAGCCTTCGACGAGCGGGCCGAGTTCGTCGTCGGGAACGGCGAAAAGCAGCACCTCGGCCCGGCGGGCGACCTCCTCGACGCTCAGGGCGGGGACTCCGGGCAGCATGGCGCCGAGGCGGTCCAGGCTCGCCTCGGAGGGCGCGTGGGCGCCGACGATCGTATGCCCGGCGGCGCGCAAGGCGCTGCCGAGAGCGCTTCCGACGCGCCCGGCTGAAACGATGCCGATCGACAGGCGTGTGGCCATTCGCCGCCTTCCTCTCAAGCGTTCGACTGCAGGCGCCTACTCGCAGGCGTTTGTCCGCAAGCGCTTCCTCTCGGGCGCACACAAGGGGCCTTCGCGAGCATTCGCGCCTTGCGTCAGCAGTCTACTATTCGCACCCGGTCGAGGCGGCGCGTAGGCGCGGCCTTTCATATCGCGGCCGTCGGCCTCCGACTGTCTTAGCCCTCGACCGGCCCCCACCCGGGAGTGAGAGCCGCCGCAAGCGTGCGTCCACCGCGATCGGGAGCCTGATCGAACTGCCGGAAGATCCCGAGCCGCTCCCGCCAGCCCTCGATCGATTCGCGGTCGCCCTCGGCCCTCCGGTCGCGCCCAAGCTGGGACTGCCGCTCGCACAGCGACCTGGCGTCCGCCAAACGGAGGTGCTTTTGCACGGTCTCGATTGCCATGGCGGCCGTGCTCAGCCGCAGCGAGGCCAGACCGAGCGCGCGCTGGACCAACCCCTGGGAAAGCCTGAGCCCCTGGAAGCGCGCATGCCACACGATTCGCAGCGAACGGCCGAAAAACCGGCCCCAGCGCAGCACGGCGACCGTCCGGGTGAGGGCCTCGGCGTTGCGAACCCACCCGAAGGGGTCGAGCACCTGAGAGGCCCGCGGGGCCGCGACGAAAAGCTCGGAGGGCCCTTTGCCCTCGAAGGCGTCTTTGAGAAAGGCCTCGGGATCGTCGACTCCGAGGTCCGGGATGAGCGCCCACAGAACCCGTTCGACGTCGCGCATGCTCCCCGCGGTGACGAGCTCCGTGGGTTTGGCGCCGTCCTCGTTCAATGTGAACCTGGTCTTGGCGGCTTCGACCTCGACGCTCCACCAGCCAAAGCGGCGCCAAAGCAGGCGCTGGCGGACTCGCACGGTCTGGACCCGCATGGGAAGGACCGTGGTGGCCTTCTGCGACGCGAGGCCGGAACGAAGGCGCAAACCGTCAGGGGTCAGGGACAGCGCGGCGCCCCACTTTCGCGAAAGGGCGCCGATGCCGCCCCACACCGCGCCGAGAAGCACGAGCGCCACGGGAAGAAGGGCGACTTTCTGGTCGAAGGCGAGAAGGGCGATGGAGGCGGCCGCCGAGAGAATCCCGATGAAAAAGACCGGCGAAAGCATCAGCGAGGCGACGAGCCTGCCCGGCTGGAGCTCGTAGACCCGGGGCTCGTCGAGAAGTTCCGAAGCCCCTTCACGCCACGGCAGGATCCTGACGGGACGGTCGGCGCGTGCGTCGTCGGCCGCCTTGAGAATCGCCTCCCGCAGGCCTTCGCACTGCTCCTTGGTCAGCCACCCGAGACGCATCCCGCCTCCCATCGCCGCCGATTCGACGGTGACGGAACCGAGTCCGAACATGCGGGCGAACAGGCTCCTTTGGACCTCGACGCTTTGAATCCTGCCCCACTTCACGTGGACGCGTTTCTTCAGCACGACGCCGGATCGCAGGCGGATGCCGTCGGCGCCGAGGGAGAACGCTTTGACATGCCAGACGACGACGGCGACGACGGACGAAACCACGCTCACCGCAAGGAAAGCCAGGAGGGCCCATCCGACGGCCCGCATCCCGAGGTCGCGAACCGCGCCCCACAGCGTGCCGATGTCCTGCCTCTCGATCCAGTCGCGCGAGAACCAGGCTGCCACGACAAGAATGCTCAACCACATCCGCAGCACGCTCGCCAACGGGGTGAGAGGGTGGAACCGCTGCCATTCGCCCGAGGAGCCTGCGTCCGTCCGGCATTCTCCCGCCGCAGGCGGCAGCTCTTCGCCTGCAGCGCCCTTCGCGCTCACAGCCCCTCCATCCTCGCCTGGCTGACCTCCATGAGCCTCGCCCTCAAACGCTCGGCCTCCCCGACGGGCAAGCCGGGAATGGAGGGATTGACATTGACGGAGGCGGTGACGAACACGAGCTTGGCTAAACCATACCTCCGCAGAAAAGGGCCCGATGTCACGACCAGCTGTTGCATGCGGCCGTACGGAACGACGACAAGAGAAGGCCACAAGACTCCCCTGCATACCACGAGGTCGTCGTCGCCCTCGTAGTAGCCGATGGCCCGCGCCCGCCGAGAGGCAATGAAGACACCCGCCATTTCGACGACGAGGCATAGCGGGACGAGAGCCCACAGCCACGGCCATTCGCTTCCGGAATACAGCGCGAGGGCGATCACCGCGGCGAGGGAGCACGCGAGAACGAGCAGGCCTTGCAGCCGGAGAACTTTTGCGTAGGCGCGCCCCACCCCGCTGAACGTGATAGTGGGCGACAAGGGAGTCGACGTGGTCGCCTCCCCGCCGTCTTTGTCCACGTTGCGATTCACTCTAGCATGCAAGAACACATATATAGTCTAAATTACTTTGCACGTCGACGCGAGGAGTAATGCTGCCCATGGCCCGTTCCGCGCACGGCGCGCCGCGCCCCCTCAAACTGGGCATATCGCTTGAAAATACCGGCATTCTTCGGGGTTAAGCCGTCGGAGCTCCGGGGACGCGGCGTCGAACCCTTGGGGACAGAAGCCCAAACCTCGGACGAAGCGACGTCAAAACTGCGAAAGGGGGCCCCGATCCCTCCAGGATGCGCTCTGGACAAGGCGAGGCAAAACAAGGACTGCATACGGCGAGGCTTGGCACGCAACGGCCCTGACGGCCGGCGGCGAGCCGATCGAAGCACCGAGTCGCGGGGGCGGCTCAGGCGCACCCGCCGGCGCGGCAAGGCGACGGATCGAGACGCGGGCGCGACGCCGCACAGCATGGCCGCGCAGCATGGCGGGCTCACGCGACGGTCGGCCTGGCTTGAGGGCCGGGGCCGTCGTCGTCGGAATCGACGACACACCACCTTTCGACGACCCAGCCCGTCCAGGTCAAGACGGCGCTGGAGACGGCGGCAAGCCCCACGGCGAGGACTTGGTCGCGAACATACGAGGTTTCTCCGGTCCTCCAGAAAAGCGCCGCGCACAAGCCGAAGAAGCCCGCCAGCCAGGCACCGCATCTGGAGCACGCCTGAGCCAGGACGGCCACGCGAGCCGCCTGCAAGGGCGAGATTCTCCGCCGCGTTCTCCGCTGATCTTTTTTCTCCGGCTGGTCCTTTTCCCGCATGGCTTTGACCCTGCGGCCCCAGGCGAAGAGGAAGGCCGAAAAACCGAGGATGAGCACGCCGAGGGGAAGCGGAATGGGCCAGGGGGCGTGGCCGCCGCTGAGGGTGAGGGCGCAAAAGACGAGCCCGCAGCCGAGGCCGAACGCCAGGCTGAAAGCCAAGTTGCGGATGGATGTCAGGCTCATGGTTCGCCTCCTTTCCGAGTTTCCTCGCAGCAGCGGGCCGCCGCGGCCCCGGCGGTCGGGCCGTCAGCGCCGCAGCTTCTCAATGAGGCGGGCTATCGGCACGCCGCCCAACGTCGCCTCGGGCTCTATCTGCGCCCACGGCTCGAGGACGAACAGGCGCTCGCCCGCGCGAGGATGAGGAAGAGTCAACCTGGGATTGACGCTTGCGACACCCTCGACGTCGATGATGTCGAGGTCGATCGTCCGCGGCCCCCATCGCCGTTCGCGCACCCTGCCGCCGCGAACCTCGATCCGTTGGAGCTCGGCCAGCAGGGCCAGCGGCGACATCGCCGTGGTCACCGTGGCCACAGCGTTAGTGTATCGCGGCTGCGGCTCCTGTCCCGGCGCGAGCACAGGGTCTGTGGACAAGTAATCGGAAACCGCGATCAGGTGCAGGTCAAGGGTGCCGAGAGCCTCGACGGCGGCGTCGAGATGGGCGCGTCCGTCCCCCAGATTCGACCCCAGTGCGAGGACGGCGCGGCGTATCGTCCCGCCGTCCACGAGGGGTCCGTTCCGGCGAACTGTCACAGAGACGTCGGAGAATGGCACGCCGACGGGGGCTTCCGGCTTGTGGACGGTGACAGCGGCTCTGAGGGCTCCGCGCGCAAGCACGCGCTCGGCGATGCGGGCCGCGAGGGTTTCGACGAGGTCCGCGCTTTCGCCCTCGACGACGGCCAGGGCGTCGGCTGCGACGTCGGCGTAGGAAACCGTGCATTCGATCGAGTCGGCGACGGCGGGCTCCACCTCCATCTCGACGTCGACGACGAACGGCTGCGCGCGCCGCTTTTCCTCGGGGAGCACTCCGTGCGCGCCGTGCCCCCTCACTCCCTCGATGCGGACAGTGTCGCTCACGGGTAGGCGCCCGCCGTGCGCAAACGCGCGACCGTTTCGACGGCCGCCCTGGATGCCGCGACTTCATGCACTCGCACGCCCCACACGCCAAGCTCGGCGAAGTAGGCGGTGAGGGCCGCCGTCGCGTCGTCGCGCTGGGCGGGGCCGGAGCGGCCGTTGTGGATCTCGGCCAGGAAACGCTTGCGGGAGACCCCGACGAGGACCGGCATGCCGAGCTCCATGATCGGCGCCATATTGGCGGCGAGGTCCCAATCGTCGTTCCCGACCTTGGCGAAGCCGAAGCCCGGATCGACGACGATCTGCGAGGCGTCGACCCCGGACGAGACGGCCCTGTCGACCGAGGCGGTCAGCTCGTCGGCGACCTCGGCCCCGATGTCGCCGTAGTTCGCCAAAGAGTTCATGGTGCGGGCGTTTCCCCTGCCGTGCTGGAGGATGTACAGGCAGCTGCTCGACGCTACGGCGCTGAACATGTTCGGGTCGCCGGCCCCTCCGGTCACGTCGTTGACGATCTCGGCCCCGGCGTCGATTGCCCGGCGCGCCGTGTCCGCATGATACGTGTCGACGGACACCACGATGTCGGTCTTTCCCAGAGCCGTCACAACCGCGCCGATGCGGTTCCATTCTTCGCGGGCGGTGAGGGCCGTGGCGCCCGGGCGCGTGGACTCGCCTCCGACGTCGACGATGTCAGCTCCTTGGCGCACCATGCGGTAAGCCTTCTCGACGGCGACGTCGGTGTCGACGTAAAGGCCGCCGTCGGAGAAAGAATCGGGCGTGACGTTGAGGATGCCCATGACGAGGGAGCGGCCCGTGGGCAGCGTTGCTGGCAACATGTTGGCTCTCCTTACCCTTGGATGAGGCTCAGGGCCTCGCTGCGGGTTGCCTGGTTGCGGAGAACTCCGCGCACTGCCGATGTTACGGTACGCGAGCCGGGTTTGTTCACCCCGCGCATCGACATGCACATGTGCTCAGCTTCGATGACGACGAGCACTCCCCTGGCTCCGAGGCGGCTTTCCATAGCCTCAGCCACCTGGGTGGCAATCCGCTCTTGCACCTGGGGCCTGCGGGCGTATCCGTCTACGAGCCTCGCGATCTTCGACAGGCCGGTCACTTTGCCGTCGGCGTTCGGGATGTACGCGACGTGAGCTTGTCCGTGGAACGGCAGCAGGTGGTGTTCGCACGTCGAATAGAAGGGGATGTCCTTGACGATGATCATCTCCTGATGCCCGATGTCGAACTTCGCCTCGAGTGCGTCGGCGGGGTCTTGGCGCAATCCCGAGAAAATCTCCTTGAAGGATCGCGCCATGCGCGCCGGGGTGTCGACGAGCCCGTCGCGTTCGGGGTCCTCCCCGACGGCGCGAAGCAGCGAGCGAATCGCCTCTTCGACCGCGGCCTCGTCGTAGCCGCCGTTCGGGCGGGCGGAGCCTTCGCTGTCCTTCTGCCCTCGCTCCGCGCGGTCCGCGGGGCTTCGGCCTTCGCCTCTCTCGCCTCCCTCAGGCCCCGGGGCCTTGCCCTCAGCCATCGCTCGGCTCAGGCTTTCCGCTCGGGTCGGCGCCGCCGTCGGAATCGGCGTCGCCTGCGGGATCGTCAGGAGACGACGCCGAGAGCGGGCTGGAAGCAGACGCCCGCGAAGGCCTTGAAAGGGGATCGAGCGGGCTGGAGGCAGAGTGCGGACCGCCGGGCGTCGAGAGCGGATCGAGCGACGCGGATGACGAGAGCGGGCTCGGCCCGGACGGGTCGAGCTTCGGCAGCCGTTCCGTCGCCGACAGCGGATCGACCTTCGGCAACTGGTCGGTCGCGGGCAACGGATCGACCTTCGGCAGCCGGTCGGTCGCGGGCAAACCGTCCCGGGAGTCAGAGGAGTCGGCTTCGTTCGCCGGATCGCTCGACGCCGGATCGCCAAGAAGACCGCTCGGGGCCGAATCGGCCAGGGGGTCGGGCAGTTTCGGGTCGCCCGGGAGGTTCGGCGCCGAGCCGCCCATGGGGGCGCGGGGCGCCGCATCGGCAGAAAGCTCGGGAATCGTCACG
>CAJPTB010000111.1 GCA_905373325.1 uncultured Ancrocorticia sp. | reverse complement strand
GGGATCGACGAGGACGATGCCGAGGCCCTCGGCGCCTTCCTGGCCGATCCGGGCCGTCCCAAGGTCTTTCACGGCGCGAAAGGTGCGGGGCACGCGCTTCGCAACATCGGCGTGGAACTTGACGGGGTGCGCCGCGACACGCTTCTCCAAGCCTATTTATTGCATCCGGACCAGCGGGTCTACGACCTCGACGACCTCGTCATCCGCTATCTGGGCAGGCAAATCGAGGGCCGAAAGAGCCAGGCGACGCTCTTCGACGACGTCGACTCCGACGACGGAGCGGCGGCCGCCGCGGCGCTCGTCGAGCTCGCCGAGGCCTTTGACTCCGAACTCGCCGAAAGGGGGGAGGACGGCGCCCTGCTCGACCTCGAGATGGCGGTTTCCCGCACGCTCGGAGGAATGGAGGACGCGGGGATAGCCGTGGACGAAGGCCTTCTCGAACAGTTGAGGCAGGACTTCGACGGGCGGGTGTTCGCGGCGGCCCGCTCGGCCTACGACGCCATCGGACGCAAGGTCAACCTGTCGAGTCCCAAGCAGCTTCAGGAGGTCCTCTTCGACCAGCTGGGACTGCCACCGACGCGCAAGACTAAATCCGGCCACACCACCAACGCCGCCGCCCTCGCGGACCTCGCCGTGAGCATCGCCGGACGCGAAGACGACAGGGCCCTAGCCGGCCAGCAGTTCCTCGCCTCCCTCCTTGAGCACCGCGACGCCGTCAAACTGTGCCAGTCTGTCATCGGCCTTCAGCGGTCGGTCCGCGACGGACGAATACACACGACGTTCCAGCAGACTGCGGCGGCAACCGGCAGGCTCTCCTCGACCGACCCCAATCTTCAGAACATCCATGCGCGAACCGCGGAGGGCCGCAGCATCCGCGCCGCCTTCGTGCCGGGAGAGGGCTATGAATCGATCATGACGGCGGACTATTCGCAGATCGAGATGCGGCTCATGGCGGCGCTTTCGGGCGACGTCGAGCTCATAGAGGCGTTTCGCGAGGGCGCGGACCTGCACACCTACGTCGCCTCGCGCGTCTACGGCGTTCCCGAGGAGAAGGTCACGGCCGACGACCGTTCGCACATCAAGGCGATGAGCTACGGCCTGGCCTACGGGCTCTCCGCCTACGGGCTGTCGAAGCAGCTGCGCATTTCGGTGGCCCAGGCGCAGGCGCTCATGGACGATTACTTTTCACGCTTCGGCAGGGTGCGCACGTATCTTGACTCCCTCGTCCAAGAGGCCCGCAAAGAGGGATACACTCAGACGATCCTCGGCCGTCGGCGATATCTTCCCGATCTCAACTCGACCAACAGGCAGGCGCGGGAGGCGGCCGAACGCATGGCCCTCAACGCCCCGATCCAGGGATCGGCGGCGGACATCGTCAAGCTCGCCATGGTCGCCGTGGTCGATTCGATGAAGGGGATGCGCTCGCGCGTCCTGCTGCAGGTCCACGACGAGCTCGTTCTGGAAATCGCGCCGGGGGAGCGCGAGGCCGTCGAGGCGATCGTCCGGCGGGAAATGGAGAACGCCGTCGAGCTGGCGGTTCCGCTTTCCGTGGGCATAGGCGTGGGTTCGTCTTGGCGCGAGGCCGCTCACTGACGCCTCCGTTTTGCGCGGACGATGAGCGTTCCGGGAATCCAGGGAGACCGCTCCGGGCCCCAGCCGCCCCACACGACGTCCCTCCCTTTCGGCCACTCAGGCTCCCACACGCGTTCGATCGCGAAGCCCGCAGCCGTCAGGGCGTTCATGTGCTCGCTCAGCGTGTGGTGGCATTCGACGTAGACCAGTTCGCCGTCGTCCCCGCGCTCGAGGTAAGGAGCGGACGAGAAGTAGGACGTCGTGACGGTCATGTCGCGCTTCGTCGGCGAGTCGGGGAACATCCATCGCACGGGATGCGGAGCCGAATAGGCGAAGACCCCTCCTGGAACGAGCACTCTCGCCACGCCGGCAAACAGGTCCTCTAGGTTTTCGACGAAAGGGACGACGCCGAAGCTCGTGAAGACGACGTCGAAAGAGCCCTCGGCGAAGGGAAGCCGGAGCCCGTCCGCTGCGACGAGGGGCGCCTCCGCGGACGCGGACGCGTTGATCGACGCCGCCTCGGCCAGCATGCCGAGTGAGACGTCGGTCGCGACGACGCGGGCGCCCAGACCGGCGAGATATCTGGAGCACTGGGCCGCCCCCGCCCCGATTTCGAGGATGCGGGAGCCTCGAAGCTCCGACGGATCGCCCAGTACCTCGGCCTCGGATTCTTCGAGCCCCTCCGGCCCCCACACGAAGTCGGCCTCGCCCAGCACGTCGGCGTGTTCTGCCAGGTAGTCCGCGGCGTTGGCGGACCACCAGCGCGAATGCGCAACGCTGGGACGTTCGTCCGAGTCCAGGGGCTCGCGGCCTACCCACATGGCAGTCTCCTTTGTGTGACAAAGCCCGGTTCAGAGCCGATTGAGGGAATCGATCAGATTATCCGCGTCATGACGCCACAAAGCGCTTGCGCAGCCGAGAATCGTCCCGTAGACTCTGGACTTGGTGTGGGCCTTCCACATCGTATTTATCCATATCTCTACAATTGTCCGTATCGGAGTCATTATTTCATGACCGCAAACACCCCCGCCTCGCTGCCCGAGGTCGCAATCAACGACATCGGGTCCGAGGAAGACCTTATCGCCGCCGTCGATGCAACCATCAAGTATTTCAACGACGGCGACATAATCGAAGGAACTGTCGTCAAAGTCGATCATGACGAAGTTCTTCTCGATGTCGGCTACAAGACAGAGGGGGTCATCCCCTCGAAGGAACTGTCGATCAAGCACGACATCAATCCCGACGAAGTCGTCGAAGTCGGCGACCAAGTCGAGGCGCTCGTCCTCCAGAAGGAAGACAAGGAAGGCCGTCTGCTCCTTTCGAAGAAGCGTGCGCAGTACGAACGTGCGTGGTCGCAGATCGAAGAGGTCAAGGAAGCCGACGGTGTCGTCACCGGTACGGTCATCGAAGTCGTCAAGGGCGGCCTCATCCTCGACATCGGTCTGCGTGGATTCCTTCCCGCTTCCCTCGTCGAAATGCGTCGCGTCCGCGATCTTCAGCCCTACATCGGCCGGGAGATCGAGGCGAAAATCATCGAACTCGACAAGAACCGCAACAACGTCGTCCTCTCGCGCCGCTCGTGGCTCGAGGAGACCCAGTCCCAGGCGCGCGGCGAGTTCCTCACGAACCTCAAGAAGGGGCAGGTGCGCGACGGCGTCATCTCCTCCATCGTCAATTTCGGCGCCTTCGTCGATCTCGGCGGCGTCGACGGCCTCGTCCACGTTTCCGAGCTTTCCTGGAAGCACATCGACCATCCTTCGGAAGTCGTCGAGGTCGGCCAGAAGGTCACCGTCGAAGTCCTCGACGTCGACATGGACCGCGAGCGCGTCTCCCTTTCGCTCAAGGCGACGCAGGAAGATCCCTGGCAGACTTTCGCGCGCACCCACGGCATCGGCCAGATCGTGCCCGGCAAGGTCACGAAGCTCGTGCCCTTCGGCGCTTTCGTCCGCGTCGAGGACGGGATCGAAGGCCTCGTCCACATTTCGGAGCTGGCCCAGCGCCATGTCGACTTGCCGGAGCAGGTCGTCAAGGTCGGCGAGGACGTCTTCGTCAAGGTCATCGACATCGACTTGGAGCGCCGCCGCATCTCCCTCTCGCTCAAACAGGCCAACGAAGGCGTGGACCCCCACTCGGAGGATTTCGACGCTTCGCTTTACGGCATGGCCGCGGAGTACGACGAGGACGGCAACTACAAGTATCCCGAGGGCTTCGACCCCGAGACGAACGAGTGGCTCGAAGGCTTCGAGGCTCAGCGCGAGGCTTGGGAGAACGAGTACGCCGCAGCGCAGGCCCGCTGGGAGGCCCACAAGGCTCAAGTCGCCAAGGCGTTGGAGGCCGACGCCGCCGCTGCTCCGGCGCCCGAGGAGTCCGAGTCGGCTCAGGCTTCTTACTCGTCCGGCTCGGAGACGGGCGGAACGCTCGTGTCCAACGAGGCTCTCGCCGCGCTGCGTGAGAAGCTGACGAACAACTGACGGCTGGCCGCTCGACGGACCGGTCGCAAAGGCGCGGGGCTCGGCAGAGCCCCGCGCCTTCGTTGCGTCCGCGCCCAGGCGGGCGCAGACACGAAACGGCGGTTTGGAGGCTTCGCGGGGCCTCCTTTGCTTCCCGCGCCCGCGGCGTGACCCGGCTTCCTAAGAACGGCAGATTGATTGGGACCATCGTCGCGCTCGGCGTCCCGTGCGTTTCCCGATTCTTTCTTGGAGTCGATTCCCCGGCCGCGCCCCTTGACCTGCTGTGGGCTGCGTCTCTAACCTGAGTATGTCGGCATGTGGAACTTTAGTTCCGCATCGTGGAAGTTCTCTCCCGCCGACAACGGAAACCTACCGGTTCTACCGGAAGTTGAAGGGAAGAGATGTGTCAATGAAGACAACACCCCCTGGCGGCGATGCCGTCACCTCTGCCGAGCGGGCCGAAATCGCGGCCACCGGCACTGTCGAAAGCTTGCAGCCTACGACCCGTCGAACGATGGGCAAGACCTCCTACTTTTTCGCCTGGCTCGGCGGATGCGTTTCCATCGGAACGTTCACGATGGGCTCGAGTCTGGTGGGAACGCTCAATCTCCTGCAGTCGATCGTCGCCATGACGATTGGATGCTTCGTCATTGGATTCTGCCTCATGCTCAACGGAGCGGCCGGATACAAGTACGGCATCCCATTCGTCGTTCACGCGCGGGCGTCTTTCGGCTTCCATGGGACGGCCCTTCCTGGGCTCGTGCGAGCCGTTCCCGCCCTTGTATGGTACGGATTCCAGAGCTGGATCGGAGCCGCGGCGCTCTCAAAGTGCTCGGGGATCATCTTCGGCTTCGAGAACGTCTGGTTCTATTTCATAGTCCTCCTGGGGCTTCAAACGCTGCTGTCCATCTTCGGCTTCGAGGGGATCAAATGGCTGGAGAACGTCGGAGCGGTTTTCATCATCCTCTCGCTGATCTACATGTTCGCTTCCACCGTCGCGAAGTACGGAGACCAGATTTCGGAGTCGCTCGGGGCGGGGAACGAAGGCACATGGGGCCTGAAGTTCTGGAACGCGACGATGCTGTTCTTGGGCATCTACGCCACGATGATCCTCAATGTCTCGGACTATTCGCGCGAGCACTCGAAGGGAACGGGCCGCAGCCTGTTGACCACGATCTACGCCTTCTCGATCCTTCCCGTCACGGTGTTCATGGGGCTCATCGGGCTCATCGTCTCGCAGGCCACCGGAACCAAAGACCCCATCGACGTCTTCTCGGGAGCGGTCGACAACAAACTCCTTCTCATCGTCACGCTTCTGTTCATCGTTTTCGCCCAAGTGACGACGAACGTCCTCAACAACGTCGTGCCCCCGGTCTACGTGCTGCAAGACATTTTCAAGATCCCGTTCAAACCGGCCGTTGCCCTTGTGGGCCTGCTCTCGATCGCCACCTTCCCATGGAAGCTGGTCTCCAAGGAGTCGGCCGACGGGCTGCAGACCTTCGTCCAGATCTACTCGGCCTTCCTCGGGCCCGTCTTCGCGATCATGGCGGTCGATTACTATCTGATTCGCCGCCAGCGGCTCGACGTCGTCGAACTGTACAAGAAGGACGGCAGATTCAAGGGCGTCAACTGGGCCGCCTACGTCGCCACCTTGGTCGGCGTCGCCGTGGCCTTCGTCTTTGAGTCGGTCGCGTGGTATTCGTCGCTCATCCCGGCGGGCCTCATTTACTATCTGCTCATGACGACGGCGCCTTCCAGCTTGAGACGGTACGTCGAAGCTGAAGGCCGCGAGGGTCGCTCCGAAACCGAAGGCGACGACGCAGATCGCGGCGAACCCGACGGCGCCTTCAGCGCGCAAGGCAAGACCGGCGCCTTCAGCGGCACGCAACGCAAGGAAGGAAGCCAGGCATGAGAATCCTCGTCGTCAACGTCAACACGACCGAGTCGATGACCGAGTCGATCCGCAAGGGAGCCGCGGCCGCGGCGTCGCCCGGAACCGAGGTCGTCGGCCTCACGCCCTTCTTCGGCGCCGACTCGTGCGAAGGGAACATGGAAAGCTACCTCGCCGCCGTCGCCGTCATGGACAGGGTCCTCGCATACGACGAGCCCTACGACGCCGTGGTCCAAGCCGGATTCGGCGAACACGGCCAGGAGGGGCTGAAAGAGCTTGTCGAAGCGCCCGTCGTCGACATCACCGACGCCGCCGCCCATCTGGCGATGCTCTTGGGCTACCGCTATTCCGTGGTCACCACCCTCGACCGCGCGGTTCCCCTCATCGAGGAGCGCCTGCTTTTGGGCGGCCTGTCAAGCCACTGCGCCTCCGTTCGATCGTCGGGCCTGGGCGTCCTGGAGCTCGAAGGGGAGGAGAGCAAAGTGGTCGACGCGATCGTCAGGCAGGCCGAGCTCGCTTTGAAAGAAGACGGCGCCGAAGTGATCGTGCTCGGCTGCGGGGGAATGGCCGGCCTCGACAAGGCCATCGAGGAAAGGACCGGCGCGCCCGTGGTCGACGGCGTCGCCGCGGCCGTCAAGCTCGCCGAATCC
>CAJPTB010000110.1 GCA_905373325.1 uncultured Ancrocorticia sp. | reverse complement strand
GAGCGCGCCACCGCGATCCCCTCGCGTTCGAGCCGGTCCGCCGCGGGAGCGGTGGTTTTGGAGGTTCGCGACGACGGCGTCGGTTTTGACTCTGCAGCGGCGGGCGCCGTCGGTGCGGAAGTCGGCAGCTCCTCAAATCAAGCGGCCTTGCGGAGCCGACCGAAGCCCGCGGACGAGGGACGAGCTGGCCTTCCTCGCGTGCGGAGCGTGTCGCAACGAGGCCGCCTGAGGCGTGCGCCGGAAGGAGACGATTCGGGTTTCGGGATCTCCGACATGCGCGGCAGGGCGGCGGACCTGGGCGGCAGCGTGAGCATCGACAGTTCGCCCGGGCGCGGAACCCGCGTCCTCGCGCGGATTCCGGTTGAAGCTCCCGCCGTGGAGAATGCGGCGCCGGCCGCAGGCCCGACGTCGCGAGAAACGGCGAGTCAGCTCTCGCAAGAAGCCGCGGACTCGCCGTCGCAAGGAAAGGAAAAGGAATGATCTCGATCGTCATGGCCGACGACCATCCGATGATTCGCGAGGGAATCAAGAGCATGATCGAAAAGTACGCGAATCTCAAGGTGCTCGGCGAGGCGTCGGGAGGCGCGCGTGCGCTCGAATTGGTTGAAGAGCTGCGCCCGGACGTTTTGCTTCTCGATCTGCGCATGCCCGACATGAGCGGCTCGGACGTGGCCCGCAAGGCGGTTCAAATCTCTCCTGACACGAAGATCCTCATTTTGACGATGTACGACACCGATCGCGACATCCTGGCCGCCATTGAGGCGGGTGCCAGCGGCTACGTGCTCAAGGACATCCAGCCCTTCCGCCTGGCGGAGGCGATTCGAGCGACTGCCTCGGGACGCACCGTGCTGGACGAAAGGGCGGCGAGGGCTGTGACGCAGAGCGTGAGGGGCGGTTCTTCGGCCGACGGCGGAGTCGAAGAGCTGTCCGAACAAGAAAAGCGGGTCCTGGCGCTCGCGGCGGAGGGGATGACGAATCGTCAGATCGCGACGGCCCTGGGCGTGGGCGCGGCCACGGTCAAGACATACTTTTCCCGGGCTTTCGCCAAGCTCGGCGTCGTCGATCGGACGTCCGCCGTGGTCGAGGCGATGAGGCGCGGCGAAATCGACGCGTGATGCGCGGACATGAGTATCGAGAAGGACGCAAAGCTGTGAAGATGTAAAGCAAAATTCAGTAATTTACTCGATGCGGTATATCGAAAAAATAATCGATAAACATGGCCTGCGCGTGGCGTGTGAGATTCGTTTCTTCTTTGAATGGGGGTGGTATGCGGCACCAGTGTGTGGCAAGCTGATTATGAATCGATCATCCGAGCACAAGTGAAAAGGGACAGGACAATGGCAGCGACGACGGTTTTCGATGTTGCCGACGCACTCCTTGAGCGCGCCCCGGGATACAGGCTCGAGACCCTCAAGTTGCAGAAATTGTGCTTCTATGTGTTTGGGTGGTATGCCCATCAAACGGGGGCGGCGCTGTTCGACGAGCGATTCTACGCCATGCCGAAAGGCCCGGTTGTGGGGGAGCTTCTCAGCGCGCATGCGGGCAAAGCTGCTTTCTCACAGGAACAGCTCGGCAAACAGTTTGACGAGCACGATCTAGACCGCGACGGTCTCGATCTTTATGTCGATGAAATCGTCGACGCCGTATGGCGGTGTTACGGGAAGCTTAGCGCCGGTGAACTTGTGGATCTGACTCACGAAGAACAAGTGTGGATCGACGCCTGGGAACATCGCCCGGAAGGCGCTCGCCGTGGCGACCTTTCGCAAGAAGAGATTGTTGGTTACTTCCTGCATCGTCGCTTCACGTCCTTCGAGGAGGGGAGGCTTGATCTCCCGGACAGCCAGGTAACATTCGTCGATGCGGATTGGCTTTCCGAGCTCGATTCACGGGACGATCTGATCTCCGAGGAGTTCATCGCCGATGTCGTTGCTGCCCTGCGTTGAGGCGGTACGGTGGATTATCGAATAGAGGCCCTGACAGCGGACCATCTTTCCGTTGTCCAGTTTGACTGTGGACACGGAAACTCTTTGGGAAAATGGCTTGAAGCTAAGGCTTTGGAATATCAAAAGGAGCATCTCTGCCGTGTCCACGTCATGATTGACGAGAAAGACAGCGAGCGTCTGTGCGGATTTTTCACGCTATCGGCCCATCAGATTATAACCGAGGAGATTGCGAGGAAAGATCGGCGAGACGACCCCAAGAACGGATCAATCGCTGGTTCCCTTGAGGGACATCCAAGTTTGTTGCTTGGCAAGTTTGCGCTTGATAGGGATTATCAGGGGGGCAAGGTCAGTTCGGTTCTCATGCATTTCGTCTATCAGGCTTTCCTGGCGTCGCTCCACTATTCCGGTGCACGGTATCTTGTTGCTGAGGTCCGCGAAGACGCTCTTCGAAGGGTGTATCGGGATAAGTTCAAGTTTGCTTTGTCGCCATCGGCAGGTAAAAACGGTAAGAGAACGTACTACAAGAAAACCGCAGACATTTGTGAAGAAGTTCGGCGAGTGGATGCTGCCCTTCGTGGCGAGCGCTCTGATTAACGCATCGTTCGGCGGTTTTCGGCGTTTAGAAGGATTCCCGAACGCAGACCCTATAGTGGTCCGCGGGTTCCGAATCGGCCGCGGAGAGAAGATTGCGCCGTTCGTCGCGCGGTTTGCGACGCCCCTACTAGAGCGTTTGCACGTTCCTCTGGTTCCCCAGGTCCACATGTGGACAGGCCGTACGAGGGCGGAATTCCGGCGTAAAATGAGGCAATGCTCAGGATGGAGGCCCTGCGATTGGCGGGGCCCGCGGGACAAGGAGGAGCTTATGACCGATGATTCTTTGACCGGGGAGGAAGTGCGGGGCTTCGCCGCGGCCTTTTCCGCCGACCGCACCGCCCGGATCGTCCAGAACGCCGTCGCCGAGACGCCCATCGACAAGGTGGCGATGGATCGGGAGATCGTCACGTCGATCGACCCGTCCGTCTCCGTCAAAGTCGACACCTGGCCTATCACGAACCAGAAGAAATCCGGCCGCTGCTGGCTCTTCTCCGGCCTCAACTCGCTCAAGTCGGCCGTCTACGAGCACACCGGCGTCGAGGAATTCGAGTTTTCCCAGAACTACCAGCATTTTTGGGACAAGCTCGAGAAGGCTAACTACTTCTTGACGTCGATGATCGAGCTCGCCGACCGCGACGTCGACGACCGCACCGTCCGTTACCTGTTGTCGAACCCGATCGACGACGGCGGCCAGTGGAACATGTTCGTCGCGCTCGTCGAGAAATACGGAGTCGTGCCGAAATACGCAATGCCGGAGACGGAATCCTCGTCCAACACCCGCGCGATGAACCAAACGCTCCAAAAGCTGCTGCGCAGGGGCGCCCGCGACATTCGCCGGGCGTTCGCCGAAGGGGCCGACCCGCGGGCGGTCAAAGCCGCCGTGCTGGAACAGGTTTACAGGGTCCTCGCCATTCACCTGGGAACGCCGCCGCAGCGCTTCGTCTGGCAGTGGCGCAACAAAGACGGCGAATTCGGGCGCGAAGGCGAGATGACTCCCCTCGAGTTCGCGGCAAGGTACCTGCCCAATTTGAGCGAGTATGTGTGCCTCGTCAACGATCCCCGCCCGACGTCGCCGTACAACGCTCTGTTCACCGTGGACAGGCTCGGCAACGTCGTGGGCGCCAAGCCGGTCGTCTACCTCAACGTGCCGATCGAAGTGATCCGCAGGGCGACGTCGGAAACCCTCGAATCGGGCAAGCCCGTGTGGATGGGATGCGACACCGCCAAACAGTGCGACTCGAAGCTCGGCATCTGGGACGGGCGCCTCTTCGACTATGAGGGCACGTACGGCATCGACCTGGAGATGACGAAGGCGGAGGAGCTCCAGTACGGCGAGGCTCAGATGACGCACGCCATGGTTTTCACCGGGGTCGACATCCTTGACGGGAAGACCCGCCGGTGGCGGATCGAGAACTCCTGGGGCGACGAGATCGCCGACAAAGGCTTCTTCACGATGAACGACTCGTGGTTCGACCAGCACGTCTTCGAGGTGGCCGTCCACCGCGACCGCCTCCCCGCCGATCTGCTTGCCGTGCTCGACTCCGAGCCGATCGTGCTGCCCGCGTGGGATCCGATGGGCTCGCTCGCCTGAGGGGAGGCATTCGCAGATGCCGAGGACGTGGACGCCCGTGAAACTTCGGATTGTGAGGGTGGCAGTGCGCACGGTTTTCGCCGTCGTCGCGCTGTCTGTGATCGGCTGGCTGTATTTGGGGTCCATCACTATCCAAGCTCCTAATGACGGTCCACCGTTGGAGTGCGAGCCCTTGGGGAAGGGCGGTCCCAACAGCTACCACATGAAGGGTTTTCCCGATCCTGAAGCTTTGAAAAGAGTCCAGAGCTATATGGATTATGAACTAGATGCGCCTAGGCGAAGTGATTCGGATACAAAGAACGCATTCTTGAAAGATTGGAAACTGGAATGTCAGCGGGCAAGGGAAGGACGGCGGGATCTTCTCAGCATTATTGCCGTTGTGTCTGCCGCCGTCTTCTTGGCGTTGGGCTCGCGACGTCCGTTTCCTGGGCGATTTACGTCCGGAGAGTCTGATCCGCCGAGGTCGAAGGGGATGCCGTTGGCGGCAAAACTGCGGATTGCCCAGGCAGCGGTGCGCACAGTTTTCGCAGCGGCTGCGCTTTCCGTCATTGGTTGGCTTTATCTTGGAACGCCTACTTTTCAAGCGCCAGATTCAGCGACGCTCAAGTGCGCGCCTTTGGGGAGCTTGGATTCGAACGGTTATTACATGGCCGACAGTGACCTTGACGACCAGGGCTGGATCGAACACTATTTGAATAACGAGGTGGATCCAACTAAACGGTTTGATCTCAGTGTCAAGAAGACGCTTGTGAAGAATTGGGAGCACAGCTGCGAGCTAGTCAGAGAGGGGCGGCGAGATCTTCTCATCATCGTTTTAGTCTTGTCCGCGACTATTTTCCTTGCCTTGGGTTTGCCGCGTCCGTTCCCCAAGCTGTTCAAGTCGGCGTCGACGCTGCCCGATCCTTCGACACCGAACTATTTTTCGACACCGACGCTGCGCGATTCCTCGGCACGGACGCCGAGCGATTCCTCGCCGCAGGGTGAAACTGCTGAGACCGATGCCGCTGCGCCACCGGAGAGTCTAAAGCCACCGGAGAGTCTAAAGCCACCGGAGAGTCCAAATAGGTGACGGACCCGTCCCGCGACGATCCGTCTCGGGCCAGCGAGTCTTCGAGCAAAGAAGGGCATATCTGGCGGGATGTAGGCGTCTCGGCGGAAGCTCCGGCCCGTCGCCCCGCAAATGGCAGGATGCCGCGAGGCCGAGGGTTTCCCTGGATGCGGGTCGCTGCGCACGCAAGAGCATGCAAGAACAGGACCTAGATGCATGATCAGGACCGAAATGTGGTCCTTTTCTTACACCCAGGTCCTGTTCATCGGGGTCAGTCAGGCTCACCGGGCAGTCGACCAGCGCCTGCGAACTTGCGAGCGCCGCAACAGCGCACTAGCCCCGCTGCGACAGCTGACCAGCAGCTGCGACAGCTCCCCGGCCCCGCTACGGCGGATCACCAGCCGCCGCGACAGCTCCCCGGCCCCCGCGCCGAGCCAACGAGGCGGACGCTGGTCGGCTTGGGCCGGTCGGCTACTCCTCGATCTCGCTGCGGTCGCCGCTCCACAGTGTGTGGAACGTGCCCTCGCGATCGACGCGCTTGTACGTATGGGCGCCGAAGAAATCGCGCTGCCCCTGGATGAGGTTCGCGGGAAGCTCGGCCGCGCGGACGCCGTCGTAGTAGGCGAGCGACGAAGCGAAAGCCGGGATCGGAACGCCGGTGAGCGCGCTGAAGCTCACGATGCGCCGCCAGGACTCCACGGACTTGCCGATCTCACCGGCGAAATAGGGATCGGCCAGAAGCAGCGGGAGCTTCGGGTCCCGCTCGTAGGCCTCGGTGATGCGGTTGAGGAAGACGGCGCGGATGATGCAGCCGCCGCGCCAGATGCGAGCCATCGCCCCCAGGTCAACGTTCCAGCCGTTCTCCTCGGAAGCCTTGCGTATGAGCTCGAATCCCTGGGAGTAGGCGACCATCTTCGAGGCGTAGAGCGCCCGTCGGACGTCCTCGATGAAAGCCGCAGGGTCGGCGAAGGAAACGTCCTCGGTCCCCGCGGGAAGCCCCCGGCCCGCCTGCCGCTCCGGCACCGAGCCGGAAAGGGAGCGCGCGAAGGTCGCCTCGGCGATCCCGGTGGTGGGAACGCCGACCTCGGCCGCATTCTGAACCGTCCACGCGCCGGTTCCCTTCTGGGAGGCACGGTCAAGGACGACGTCGACGAAGGCCTTGCCCGTCTTCGGATCGACGTGCTGGAGCACGTCGGCGGTGATCTCGATGAGGTAGGAATCCAGCTCGCCCCTGTTCCACTCTTCGAACACCTTGCCGATCTCGGCTGCGGACATTCCGAGGGCCTTGCGCATGAGATCGTAGGCTTCGGCGATGAGCTGCATGTCGGCGTACTCGATGCCGTTGTGGACCATCTTCACGAAGTGGCCGGCGCCGTCGGGGCCGACGTGCGTG
>CAJPTB010000109.1 GCA_905373325.1 uncultured Ancrocorticia sp. | reverse complement strand
AAAGGACTTTGTGGAGCATCGAATCGCCGCCCAAGTGGTCAACGAGTTTGAGGACATCGTGGCTGAGGACCATGTGGCCCGGCGCGAGTGCTTCATCGAGTGGGAGAACGCCGAGGGCGCGCCCGTCAAGGGGCTCAACACGTTCCCGAAGTTCGCAAACAACCCCGGGGGCTTCTGGCGTCCGATGCCGCCTCTCGGCTACGACACCCGCGACGTGCTGACCCGGGCGGGGTTCACGCCGGAGGACCTGGAGCGGTTCGAGGAATCGGGCGCCGTCAGGTTTGGAGACTGAGGCGAGGGCGGGCGCTTCGGCGCCCGCCAAGGCCGCTAGGGTGAGATGAATACGCCAGAATACCCCAGTGTGCGCGACCTCTGGGAGGAGAGGGCGGCGCTTTGGGCCGACCGGGAGTTCCTCGTCCACGAGGACCCGGACACGTCCAAGGTTGAGCGATACACGTACGCTCGCATGGACCGTGAGATGAAGGCTGCCGCCTCGATGTTCGCCTCTCTCGGCGTCGAGGCAGGCGACCGGGTCGGCCTGCACATGTGCAATCGGCCCGAGTTCGTCGAGTGCTTCCTTGCGTTGGCCGCGATCGGCGCCGTCATTGTGCCTATCGGCCCTGCAAGCACGGCGGCCGAATGCGCCCTCGTCGTCGAGGAGTGCGGCATCCGCTTGCTCGTCAGCGAGTTTCCCGAGGACTCCGGGTGCCTGGAGGGCGTCGCCGTCGTCTGCCTCGACGACGGAAGCTACGAGGCGATGAAAGCCGATCGGGCGGGGACGCCCCCTCCGAGGCCCGAGGTCAGGCCGGGCGACCTATTGGAGATCATGTACACCTCGGGCACGACGTCGCGCCCCAAGGGGGTGATGTTCACGCATGCCAACGCGGTGTTCTCGGGAAAGTACGTCGCTTGGGAGCTGTCGCTCAGCGAAGCCGACAGGTGTTTGACGACGATGTCCGTCACGCACGTCAACCTCCAGCTCTCGGCCCTCATGCCCGTCGTTTACACCGGGGCCGCCCTCGTCCTCGTGCGCCGATACTCGGCGAGCAGGATGTGGTCGCAGGTGCGCAGGCACAGGGCGAGCGTGATTCAGGCGATGGCGATGATCGTCAAAACGCTCATGGCCCAGCCTGTCGCTTCGGGCGAACGCGACCACAGCGTGAGGGCCGTCCACTATTTCCTTCCCCTTCCCAAAGGGACCAAGGAGGCATTTGAGAAACGCTACGGGGTGCGGCTGCTCAACAACTACGGCTCGTCCGAAACCCTCGTCGGCGTCGTCACCGACCTTCCCGACGGGCGGTCCAAGTGGCCGTCCATCGGTTTGGCCGGTCCGGGCTACGACGTCAGGATCGCCGGAGAAAACGGTTCCGCGCTGCCGCCCGGCGAGCGCGGGGAGATACAGGTGCGCGGGCAGGCCGGCGTCTCCCTCATGGCCGGATACTGGCGAAACGAGGAGGCCACGCGCGCTGCATTCACCGACGATGGCTGGTTTCGCACGGGTGACTGCGGGTACGCCGACGCCGAGGGCTGGCTCTACTTCGTCGACCGCATGGGTGACATCGTCAAGCGTGCGGGCGAGAACATTTCGGCCTGCGAGGTGGAGGTCGCCATTCTCGAGCATCCCGACGTCGCCGACGTCGCGGTGCTGGGCATCTCCGATTCCATCAGGGACGAGGCCGTCAAAGCGGTCGTCGTCCCCAAGCCGGGGCGTCCGCTGACCGCCGAGGACGTGCAGGACTTCCTCTCGTTGCGTCTGTCGTTCTTCAAAATCCCCTCCGTCATCGAGTTCCGCGACGGGCTGCCGCGCGGAGAGTACGGAAAAGTCCTGAAAAACCAACTCAAGACACAGAAGTCAACAATATAGAAAGGCAATCCCATGGCTATCAACACTGACATGGTCGGCCAGACATTCGGCCCGTTCGTCCGCGACTACACCTTCCGCGACCTCGAGTTGTTCGCGCTTGGCTGCGGCGCGGGAATAGACGGCAAGAACGGCCTGGAATACCTCAACGAGCATGACGAGCGCGCCCCGAAGCTCAAGGTTCTTCCGATGTTCGGCGCGATGCTCATCGTCGATTCCGAGGTGACCCGGACCATCGACTACGGATACAACTACGCGGGCTCGCTGCACTGGGGCTTCGACATTCGCTTCCATCGGCCCATCGTGAAGATGTCCGACCGCCTTGAGACGAAGGTCAAGCTTGAAGGCCTCTACGACCGCGGCGAGGGAAGGGGGCTGCTCGCCCAGCACATTGGCGACACCTACGATTCCGAGGGAAATCTGCTGTTCACCAACGAATCTTGGGACTGCCTCATCTACGACGGCGGCTGGGGCGGCCCCAAGCCGCCGAAGGACATCGTCGAAATGCCCGATCGGCCCGCCGACGTCGAGACAGTCGAGACGATCCCCGAGAATCAGGCGCTCATCTACCGTCTTTCCGGCGACTACCACCCCCAGCACATCGATTGGGAGTATGCCGCGCAGAACGGCGAGCCGCGCCCGATTCTCCACGCCATCAGCTACGCGGGGGTCGTCATGCGCCACGCCATCGACGCCTTCGTGCCAGGCGAGCCCGAGCGCATCACTCGTTTCAAGACACGCATCACCTCGCCGGTCCACCCCGGATCGACGCTCGCGACGCGCCTGTGGAAGGTCGCCGACGGCGAACTCCGCTTCGCCCTCGTCGACGCCGACGTCGATGAGACCGGCGCCAAGCCCCATCTGAACTGGGGAATCATCGAGTACAAGTAAAGCTCGGGCGCAGGCAAAGCCGAAAGACGTGCGGGAATTGAGGCTCCCGCACGCCTTTCGGCCGGCCCCAGGTTGAAGAACGTTGAGATAGCAACGATAAGCTGTTACCGCACGCTTTTCGGCCGGCCCGGCTCGATGGAAGGATCTGGGCGTTGCGCTGGAACGCAGGGCGTTCGGTTAGAATGCAGGGCGTCAGGCTGGAACGCAGAACGCCCGCTTAGAACGCACGGCATTCGCTTAGAACGCATGCCGATTCGGCTGAATCCGCGGTTTGCCGGGCGTCCGACAGCATCGTTTTACAACGAGAGCACGGTTCTGGAAAGGGCGCGGTTCGAGAAAGGGAAGCTGCTATGAAGATCGATTCCGTCGTCGTCGGAAGCTATCGCGCCAACTGCTACGTTCTGCGCGAAGGGACGTCGATGATCGTCATCGACCCAGGAGACGAACCCGCCGAGGTGCTCGGCCTCATCGGCTCGAAGGACGACGTCGGCTCGGCGGACGACGTGCAGATCGTCGCCTCCCACTGCCATTGCGACCACATCGGCGCGGTCAACGAGGTGGTCGAGGCTTACGGCGCTTCCTTCGCCGTCGGGCGCGAGGACGGGCACGCCGTCGCCGATCCCCGTCTTTCTGGCTTCGATGAAGAGGGGCGCGATTATCGGGTTGAAAAAGTCGATCGGCTGCTGGACGACGGCGACGAGGTCGCCCTCGGCCCTTACCGTTTCCAGGTCATATCGACGCCCGGCCACACTCCGGGGTCTGTCTGCCTCTACTGCGCCGAACTCAATCTCATGTTCACCGGCGACACCCTCTTCGCCGACGGGATCGGGCGCACGGACTTCATCCGCGGCGACGCCGAGGAGATGCGCCGAACCTGTTCCAGGCTCGGAACGTATCCCGACTCGACGATTCTCCTTCCCGGCCACGGCCCCTCGACGCGCTTGGGCATTGAAAAGGCGCGCAACCCTCTGCTGCGCGCGTAAACCCGGCGGGGCCGCCCCTCCGTCCAAGACGGCCTTCCGCCCGTTCGGAGCGGTGAGCGGACGTCTCCCGCCTGGGGTCTCTTCTTCCTTCGCGTGCCTGCGCGTCAGGAGGCCGAGCGCAGGGTCAGCACAGGCAAAGCGTCGAGCTGGTCGTTGACTAGGTTCTCCACGTATTCGGGGATTTCGCCGAGGAAACATTCTATGTTCTCCGGCATGAGGGAAAAGGCGCGCATGAGCACCGAGCCTTCGATGGCGTCCAGAAGGCGTGTGACGGATGTCCCCTCCGGCAGAAGGCCGGCCGATTTGAACTCCCACAAGCGCGCGCGGATAGCGGCGATCGGGTCTCGATACGTATGGAGATAAGCGGCGCGGACCACGGGATTGACTTCGCAGGCCATCTCGACGAACAGGCGTCTGACCGCCTGCGCATGTTCGCCGAGGTACAGCCGCATTCGATATTCGGCCTCGTTGGACAGCACTTCTTGCGCACTGTCGCCGACGGGCCCGGGCGCGGCCACGACGGTCCGGAAAGCCTCGATGAACAGTTCCTCGACGTTGGCCCACCGCGTGTACATCGACGATTTGCCGACGCCGGCGGCCTTGGCCACCTTCGTCATGTTGAAGCCGTGCCATCCGGCGTCGCCATACAGATCCAGGGCGGCTTTGAGTATCTTGCCGTCGGCTTCGACGTTGCGAGGCCGCCCTACGGGGCCGCGTTGGACTGCATGAATGTCGACCACGAAATCTCCTCGTCGTTCGTTCGGGCAAAGACCCGCGGCTGCGGTGACAACGTCGATTATACGCAATGGGCTTGAGAATTTGGAGAGACGGCTCACAGACGCGTGGGTGTGCAAGTCTTTGGTCCTCATTGCAGAAGAAGCAGCAGGGTAACATTGATTTCAATCGAACAATCACTGTGTCCGCAAAGGTACGGAGGTTGGAAAAGAACTTTTTTCGGACGTAAGAAGTCCGAAATCGGCTCCGGGGTTGTCCGCAAGGCGTCGCAGCGCGCAATGTGGGAAACTGATGGAGCCGAAGACGCGTTTCATCGAAACGCAATCGCTTTCCACAGGGCAGTGGTGCAGCCAGGCCCTCAACAGACAAGAGAGAGGCTTCAATGACCGTAGTTGTCGCTTACAAGTACGCGGCCAATCCACAGGATGCGTCGGTCGGCGCCGACGGCGTCGTCGATTGGTCGCGGGCCAAGTCCGCCGTTTCCGAATACGATCCCGTGGCAATCCAGCTGGGACGCAACCTCGCGGACGCCGAGGGCGTCGAGCTCGTCGGCGTCACCGTCGGCAAGAGCGACGTGGCCGGATCGATGGCCAAGAAGAACGCCATGTCGAAGGGATTCGACAGGGGAGTCGTCGTCGCAGACGACGCGACCGCAGGATGGAACGCCACGAAGGTCGCTTCGGCGTTGGCGGAGCTCGTCAAATCCGTCGAAGGCGCGGACATTCTGCTCGCCGGCGATTCCTCGATCGACGAGGGCACGAAGATCGTGCCGGCCCTTGTCGCCGGATTCCTCGGATGGCCGGCCTTCCAGGGCGTCTCGGCGGTCGCCAAGACCGCCGACGGGTATGAAATTACGCAGAACGTTCCCGGCGGGAGCCGCACGATCGCCGTTTCCGGCCCCGTCGTCGTCTCCGCTTCCTCGGACGCCGTGGCCCCCAAGGTTCCGTCCATGAAGGACATTCTCGCCGCCGGCAAGAAGCCCGTGGAGAAGGTCGAGGTTCCTTCCGTCGACGTCGAAGTCACCGTCGTCGGCCGTTCAAAGCCGTCGCCGGAGTCGACAAGGTCATCGACGTGGCGCTTCCCGAGGGCGTTCCCGCCGAGGCCGCTGCGCCCGCGGTTGCAGCGGCAGTCGCAGCCGAGGCCGGCGACGTCGTCCTCGCCGCCAACAAGCCCGCCGAGCGGGTCCTCGCCGGCGCCGTCGCGGTCAAGCTGAACGCCGCGTTCCTTCCCGGCCTCAAGTCGGTCAAAGACGGCGCGGCCGAGCTTTCGCGTTACGGCGGCCTTTCTTTTGAAAGCGTCTCCTTTGACTCTCCCGTCGTCGCGGTTCTCGACGGCGGCGCTGAGGCCGAGGGCGAGCCTGTGGCCGCCGAGGCGGCAGAAGGCTCGGTCTACGAGGCCAAGGTCACCGGCCAAAACAAGACGGAAGTCGCCGCGGTCAATCTGGGGGCGGCCAAGCGCGTCGTCTCAGCCGGACGAGGCTTCAAAGCGAAGGAGGACCTCAAGCTGGCCGAGGATCTCGCAGCTGCCATCGGCGCCGAGCTCGCGTGCTCGCGTCCCCTCGCCGAAGGCGCGGACTGGATGGCCGTCGACCGCTACATCGGCGTCTCCGGCCAGATCGTCTCGCCCGAGCTCTACATCGCCGTCGGCATCTCCGGCCAGATCCAGCACACGGTGGGCATGAGCGATTCGAAGGTCGTCGTGGCCGTGAACAGCGATTCGAAGGCGCCTATGTTCGCTGGAGCCGATTACGGAATCGTCGGCGATCTCTACGAGGTTCTTCCGGCGCTGACGGAGGCTGTTAAGTAGGGATTATGGCCGAAGAGAACTACGATTTCGACGTCATCGTCGTCGGCGGAGGAGTGGCGGGTTCCGTCTGCGCCTACCTGCTAGCGAAGAAAGGGCGCGAGGTCCTACTCGTCGAGAGGGGAATGGAGCCGGGGTCCAAGAACCTTTCGGGCGGCGTCTTTTACTGTCGCGTCATGCAAGAGGTGTTCCCGAACTTCATTGAAGAAGCCCCGATCGAACGGCGCATCACCCGCAATTGTTTGAGCTTCCTCAACCCGACTAACTTCGTGAACGTCGACTACTGGGACTCGCGGCTGGCCGAGCCGGTCAACGCGGTCACGGTTTTGCGGGCGAAGTTCGATCCGTGGCTTGCGGAGCAGGCGGAGGAAG
>CAJPTB010000108.1 GCA_905373325.1 uncultured Ancrocorticia sp. | reverse complement strand
TCGCCACCGCTATGCCGAGGTCGAACGCCGTGCCGCTTTTCGGCGTGTCCGCAGGCGAAAGGTTGATCGTCAGGCGCGCTTGAGGGAAGCCGATTCCAGCTGAGGCGAAGGCGGCTCGAATCCGTTCGCGAGATTCGGACACAGCGGCGTCGGGAAGCCCGACGATCGTGACTGCGGGAAGGCCGTGGAGAAGCACGGCCTCGATCCGCACCGGCCTTCCTTCGATTCCGACGACGGCCATGGCGTGCGCCGTTCCCACCCTCATGAGATGTCCCGCAGATGCCGAATCAGCCACGATCCGTTGTTTTCAACCGTGATCGCCACGAGGTCGAGGCAAACCCGCTCGCAGCGCGTCCCGGTCTCCTGCAGCCACATGCCTGTGAGCTTCCTCAGCCTGGCCAGCTTTGCCTGGGTAATCGCCTCGATCGATCCGACACTCACTTCGGCGTTGCGGGTTTTCACCTCCACCGCGACGACGGCTTTCCTCTGCGGGCAGGCGGTGACGAGGTCGAGCTCGCCCGCGCGGCGCCTCCAGTTGCGCGCTAAAACGACGTAGCCGTATGCCTGAAGGTACCTCGCGGCGAGCTCCTCGCCCCATTTTCCGAGTTCCTGGTTTCCCAGAAGCTCCGGCATCTCCGGAGCGACGAAATCCACCGTCGCGCTCATACTCGTATCCATGGGCCCAGTCTTGCCGAAGGCGGCTGTGCGCCGCCCAGCTGTCAGACGATCTGTGGATACGGGCTACGCTATCCCCGTCCGTGGGCCAGTGTGCTCATCGAACCTATGAGTGCGTCCAGTTCCCCTGACAAAATGAGAGTTCGTGCGGCCATTTCCCAGCACTCAGCTTCTCAGTTCCAAGGGTCATAAGGATGATTTCCCTCCAGTTTGCCGGCGCTGTCATCAACAGCCTTATCAAGTTCAGCTTTGTTTTCCTCGTCAGCTTGAGCGAAATCGTTTATTGCCGCTTGAAGATTCGCCCCTCCGTTGTCCACTTCAAAGGACAAGTCTTTTATCAACTCATATAGCAGAAAAGTAAGTTCGCAGAACTCCGATATGGGGCCATTCGCCCCTATGCCTATCGCCTTATTGCGTCTAACTGGCATGACGAGTCCCTGTACAAGGCTCCCGGTGGCTACAAGATCCTTGTACACCTGCGGCATGTATACTTTCGTAACTTCTTCGGCCAGATCCTTCTGTATGATAACAACCTGCTCGTTTGATTCCACAGGGTCGACGGTCAGATCATATGAACTCGTATCCGTCCTGATCCTCCCAAGATTGTCTGAAATATTCTTCTCTACTGTCTTCTCACCGGCTTTAATTTGATCGTTGATATCTACCAAAGCCTGTTCAAATCCAGACATAATTGAATCATACCCTCCTCCGGCAATGGTCGTTTCCTCTTTGCTGGCATCAACCAAATCTGTAGCGACGGTGAGGCCAAGATCCGCAAGCGCAAGTCCGACCCCCACAGGGCCGCCTCCTTCTACAAACAAGGTAAACCCCTGCAAAGCCCAACTTGCGATGTTGAGAATGATCTTGGCTTCCCCAGCTTTCGAATGCACAGAAGTCTCGAAGGACTCAGTGCTTTTTTGCACAGTTTCGAGAACGGCATCTCGTGCGCCCTGTAAGATCTTCTGTTCAGCCGCCAAGGTCGAACCTACAAAAGTTGCAACGGCATGCATTCCGCTCACGACCGTCGCCATCTTCCCGAGAAATGACGCTTTGAACTGTGCAATCGCCGCACCGCTCATCGAGGTCAAGTTGCCATGAATCAAACGAATTTGATCAGCTATGTCACCGCCTCCGCTCACTGCACCTTCGGCACTGGCCTGGCAGGAAAGGTCTCTGCAGGTACGTCGGCACTTCTCAATTGGATCGGCCAAATTATTGGGGTCAGGCAAACTGATGAATGGATTTATTGCCTCGTCTATCCTTGAGCGGATGTCGCTGAACTTCTGAACGAAGTTAACGTCTTTATACTCTGGCTTCGCTCCCAAAGATGATCCCTCCAATTTCCACTCGCCTCCGTGCTCACCGTCGGCGCCAGGACGCGTTACGCGCTCCTTGGTGTCAGATTGATAAGGAAGGAAACTACCCTTATTTGTGTGAATATAGTAACTTTCGTGTACTTCAAATCCGTTCCAATACATATAAGAATCAATGGCGGATCGTTTTAAGTTCTTGATCATTTTCAGTAAATCGTCGTAGGGCAAGATTCTTCCTCTCTCATGAAATGGATCAGCTTGGATTGCCGAAATTCCGTCATCAATACTACTTTTCTCAAACGAGTGAATCACAGTCAGCTCACAGGTAGAACTCTCCAAGCGCTAAGGTTTGCTGCGGTCGCCAATGAAGCCGCTGCTCCTTTAGCGAAGCCGCCTCGCCCGGACGACGACGTCGCGCATCTCCACAGCGCTCCCGTCGCGGGCGGTCGCCGTCCGCACGTTCTGGCGCGCCGTCTCGATCATCCAATCGCCGCCGTCGAAAAGCCCGGCGACGTGCTCCAAGGAGACAGTCGTCCCCTCGGGGGCCTCGTCTCCAGACATCACGCCGGATCCGTGCAAGTGTCCGACGACGAGCAGCGTGCCGCCAGGGGCGACCCATCGGGAAATCCTTCGGTAGAAGTCGATCTGGCTGCCCGGCGGGTGGGCGTACGAGGTCATGACAAGGTCCCAGCGTTCGCCGGGCTCCCAAGCCATGAGGTCCGCTTCGACCCACCGCACAGCCGATCCCAGCCCGGCGGCCTCCGCCCGCCTGCGCGCCTTGGCGAGGGCGGTGGGGCTTATGTCGGCTCCGGTGACGTCCCACCCTTGCTCTGCGAGCCAAACGGCTTCGGCCCCTGCGCCGCATCCCGCGTCGAGCGCGGCCCCGCGCCCCAAACCGCTCGTCTCGGCGACGACGTAGGGGTTCGCGACCTCGCCGATAGCGTCCTCGCCGAGGCTTTGCCAATGCTCTTCCCAGTAGCGGCCGTCCAGCGGCCGGTTCTCGTGGGGACTCAAATCGTCGTCTCCTTCGTTGCACACTGCCGCACCCCAGCCGACACTCTGCCGTTCACAAATGTCACAACCGTCGCCCGCGAACTGACGTCCCGCCTCCCGCGAACTTGACGAAGACGGCGCCGCGCCCGCCGCCGGCGAATCGTGCGGCAAACCCGCGGGCCGGCCGTGCGTCAAGCCTGCCGCGCGTCACCCGTGCGGCAGGTCTAGCTCGCGGGTGATGTCGGCCTTGTTGAGCTCTTCGACGTTGACGTCCTTGAAGGTTACGATGCGCACGGATCGGATGAAGCGGCTCGTGCGGTAGATGTCCCACACCCACGCGTCGGAAAGGTTGACTTCGAAGAACACTTCTCCGCCGGAGGACGCGCGCACGCGCACATCGACGTCGTTGGCGAGGTAGAAGCGGCGCTCGGTCTCCACAACGTACCGGAAGATGTTGATGACGTCGCGGTATTCACGGTAGAGCGCGAGCTCGGCGTCGGCCTCGTAGTTCTCGATCTCGCTCATCGGTGTCCTTCCCTCACGCCGGGCAGATGCCACGACTTCCTGTGATGGTCGCTCGGTCCGAGCCTCGCCAGCCCCTCGATGTGAGAAGGGCTCGCGTAGCCTTTGTTCCTCGCCCAATCGTAGCCCGGAAAACGCCCGTCGAGAACGACCATAAGTCCGTCGCGTTCCACCTTTGCGGCGACCGACGCCGCGGCGATCACGGCGCACCTTGCGTCGCCCTTCACCTCCATCCGGACGGGGATCTGCGGGAGGAGAGGATCGACGTCGAACAGCGAATCCTCGGCCCACCAGTTGTGCTTGCCGTCGAGCAGCACGGCCGACGGAATCGCCGACAGTCCGTTCAGCGCCTCCTTGGCGGCGTGGCGCAGCGCGGCGACGATCCCGACGTCGTCGATGAGGTCCGGCCCCGCATGCCCGACGGCGATGTCCACCGCCCATTCCCGCACCAAGGGGGCCATGCGCTCGCGCGCAGCCGGGCTCATTGCCTTGGAATCCCGCAGCCCTTCGGGGAAATCTCCTGTGGAGGCGTCGATGAGCGCGATTCCGACGCTCACGGGCCCCGCGAGGGATCCCCGCCCCACCTCGTCGACTCCGGCTATCAGCGCACCCGCCGGAAGGGAGCGGAGGACGTCGATTTCGACCTCGCGGCTCGGCGCACGCCCGTCCGCCGGTTTCCGCAAACGCCCGCCTGTCTGCTTTCGCGAAGGCTCGTTCGCGCCTTTCCGGGCGCGGCTATCTGTTCGCGCACGCCCGCCTTCGGGCGCGGATTCGCCTTCTCTTTTGGGCCCGCGTCCGCCGGTCCGGCCGGTCACGGGACGCCTGCGAAGACTTTCGATGCGTCGTCTATGGAGCCGAACCTCGAGAACGGGTAGAAGATCGCCCACGCCCGTCCGGCCACATTGTCGACGGGAACGAAGCCTCCGTTCCTTTCGCCGATGTGGTAACGCGAATCTCGCGAGTTGGAGCGGTTGTCGCCCATCACCCAGAGTTTGCCCTTGGGAACGGTCACATCAAAGGAGATCTCCGACGGGTTCACGCCGGGCTTGAGGTACGTCTCGGTGATTTCCTTGCCGTTCACGCGGAGCTTGCCCGCGGCGGTGCAGCATGCGACCCTGTCGCCGCCGACTCCGATGACTCGCTTGACCAGGTGCTTGCCCGCGTCTTCGGGCAGCAGGCCCACGGTCTGCAGGCTTTTGCTCAATGCGCGCCTCCAAGCCGGAGACTTGTCGACGCTGGGCGGAAGCCAGTTCCCGGGGTCGACGAAGACGACGATGTCTCCCCTGTGAATCTCGTCGGCGGTGTCCGCCATTCTGTTGACCGCGATGCGGTCATTTGGCCGAAGGGTGTTTTCCATCGAACCGGACGGCACGTAGAAGGCCTGCATGAAGAACGTTTTGACGATCACCGACACAAGAAGGGCGACGGCGACGATGGAAAGCGTCTCCAGGAGCGCGCGAATGCCGGATCTGCGTTTTTCCCCTTTTTCCGCCTCGCGGTCGTCGTCGGCGTCAAGTTTGCGGTCGTCGTCGGCGTCACCGGCGTCTTCAGATTCGGCTGCGTCGTCCGACGCGCTCTTCGGATCCTCGTCCAGCTTTTCCGGCAGGTACGACGGCGGCATCTCCTCCGCAACCTCAGACTGCCTTTGATCGTCCATTCTCCGCTCCCCGGCGCCCGCGAGAGCACCACATGCCAAGGGGATACTCCCCGTGAATCGCCGGCCCGCGCCCGGTGTCTCACGACCCCGCGGCAAAGGCCTCCTATAGGGTATCGGAGTTTCCTGTGGATTCTCGCCACGACGGACGGCGCTTATGCTCACAGTTTGACGCACACACCGCACAGAATGGCGATTTCACGGTCTTTTCCGCGCTTAGTTCAGAGCGGCCCAAGACCTCCCCAACCGCGCGGCCCAATCCTGTCGAAGCCTGAAGTTTGAGCTTGTGAACGACGCCGGCCGAATCGAAAAAGGGGCCCGGCGCAATGCCGAGCCCCTTCAAGCCTTTGGACGACGTCGAATCACCGACGATTGTCTTCGCGGCGCTCCTTGATCTTGGCGGCCTTGCCGTGCAGCTTGCGCAGGTAGTAGAGCTTGGCGCGGCGAACGTCACCTCGGGTGACGACGGTTATCGCCTCAATGGAGGGAGAATGCAGCGGGAACGAGCGCTCCACGCCCACGCCGAAGGAAATTTTGCGGACCAGGAAGCTCTCGCGGATGCCGGAGCCGGAACGGCCCAAGACCACGCCTTGAAAGGCCTGGGTGCGGGTGCGGTTGCCTTCGACCACTCGCACGTCGACCCGAACGGTGTCGCCGGGGCGGAAGTCGGGAATGTCCTTGCGGAGCTGGCTTTCCTCCACGAAATCGAGAGTTTGCATATTCGTTTCTCTTTCCGCCCGTGCGCGCAGGCCACAAGCGTGGTCGGGGCGGTCAAACCGCCTGCCTACAGGAAACTCGCCGGTGCGCGACCCCCTGCGGCAGGTTCAGCGCATTGTGACAGCGAGACAACTTGACAATTATGCCACGCGAATGGGGCGCGCAAAAACGCGGTCGACGTTGTTCTGCTCACCCACGAGGAATTCCCGGGTGCCCACGAACTCGAAGCCGAGCCCGCGGTAGGCCTGCCTGGCTCGAGTGTTCTTCTCGTTGGTTCCCAGCCACACGTACGGCTCCGGCCAGTTCTCGGCCCACTCCTCGAGCTCGGCCCTGGTCGCCTCCCACAGGAGGCTTCCCGCGCCTCGTCCGCGCAGGCTTCGATCGAGGTAGAACTTCGAAAGCTCGACGAGCGGCCCGCGCCTGGGCCGTCCGGCGACGACGGCGTCGACCGGCGCTCCCCTGTCGGCGCCGGAGACTCCGCCATCCTCGGGAAGATAGGTCAACGAGTACCCCAAAAGCTTGCCGCCGACCTCCAGGGCCATCGTGAGGCAGCCTGGGTCCTCGACGTAGCGTTTGAAATGCTCCTCGCCGAGGTTTTCGGCGATGAAGGCGTCGATGTCATGTTTGGGCATTCCCTTCGGGCAGGCGTCCGGGAACGTCCTCGCGGCAAGGCTTGCCAGCTCGGGCACGTCCGCGGCCGCCGCCCGCCGGACTTCGGCCTTCGCGGGGTGCGCTTCTTTTGCAGGCGCCAGGGATCCGTGCGCGGCGAGCGCCCGCCG
>CAJPTB010000107.1 GCA_905373325.1 uncultured Ancrocorticia sp. | reverse complement strand
TTTCGGGGTCGGCGAGTATGTCGGACAGCAGCGCGTCCTCCTCCGGGCCGGAGATGAGCTCGGGCTCGCGCCTTCCCACCGCCTGCGCGTAACTCTGGACGATCCCGTAGCAGAAGGAGACGAGCGAGCGGACGCTCACCCGCTCCGAGAGCGAACCGTTCGTCAGCGACACGGCCGATTGAAGCGAGGAGGCGGCCCGCCTGTCGAGGGTGAGGACGGCGATGCGGCGGCCCAGTGCCGCCTCGCGTGCGACGAGCGCCGCGACGACGGCGGATTTGCCCGTGCCCGGGGCGCCCAGGAGGCTGACGCGGCACGGCGCCCGGCATGCCTCGAGGGCCTCCCTCTGCCACCGGTCGAGCTGCACGTCGCTCACCGTCTCGCCTCCTTCCGGCCCGAAGGCCCCGTTTCGCAAAGCATCCGGCTCGGCGCCGGATCGGACCGCGCGGCCGCCCGCGGGGCAAGCCCGCGAACACACGCCTGCGCGCCCGCGATTCGCCGCGGCTGCCCAACCTCCACGTTCGGCGGCAGAAGCGCCCGCGGGCCCGTACGAGGCCCGACCTCCATACGAAGTCCAACACAAGGGTACGGTCCCAAACCGACGCATGCGGCCCGACTCCCCCGCGTTCGCCCCGAGCTGGGCACAGACGGCCCGGCGGACGGCGCCGCCCCGCGCCCGGCGAGTGGCTCAGCCCCTCCGCGTTAGGCCCTCGACGAACACGCCGGGAAAGGCAGGGCGATTGCGCATTATGCTTGGTTTCATCCCAAACCCGAGGAGTCTCTATGAAAGTCCAAATAGCCGTGCGCAACGTCCAAAGCGAAGTGGAGATCGACGTCGATCTGACCCTCGAGGACCTGAAAAAGGCGTTTAACGACGCCGTGGAGACGGACAAGCCCCTTATCCTCTCGGACAAAGACGGCCGGACCGTTTTCATCCCGGCCGACGCCGTGGGATACATCAGCACATCCACCGGCGAGACGCGCCGCGTAGGCTTCGGCTTCACCAGCTGACAAGCTTCGGCTTCACAGACTGACGGGCCCGGCTCCGCGAAGCTGTCCATCCCGAGCGACGAACAGCCGGAGCAAAAGGGCAATCGCCGGTCGCGAGCGACAGGCGTCAAGTCGGCGTCGAAACGGCGAGCAGCCGGTCCGGAAGCGTCCAAAGGGCAAGCAGCCGGCCCGAAAAGATAAAAGAACGATGAAAGCAGGCCCACGCCGCATTGGGGCGTGGGCCTGCTTTTCGCCTTGGACAAAAAGCCCGGGGCGTCCCGAGGGCTTCTCAGCCGAGGGACCGTCAGTTCAGTCCGGTCGCCGGGGTGAAGGTGTAGCCGAGCTCCTTGATCCCCTTGACCGCGACCTTCAGCTCGCTGAGCGGGTAGTCGGGGTGGAAGAAGAAGCTGGCGTTGCCGTCGGTCACGACAAGGTTCTTCTTGGCGTTGTTCACGAGGTCGGCCCCGGAACGCGGCGGGTGGTTGTTGTAGGACTCGGGCTCGTAGTTGCCGAGATTCTCGGGCAGAACCTTGGTGCCGTAAATGTTCTTCACGGTGTAGGGGTAGAAGAGGCCGAAGTTGCCCTTGTTCCCCTCGTTGTCCTTGTTGAGCATTCCCGGGAAGAAGAGCTCGCGCTCGTAACGGGTGGAGTAGACCTTCTTCATGCCGAGGTAGGAGTTCCACGAGGCGGCATAGTGGGGCGTCTCGAAGAGCTTCGTCCTGCCCAGGCCGACTCGCTTGAGCTCGGACTTGCCGAGGGAGACGCGGTTGGCCGCCCAGTTGACGGAGTCAGAGGGGACCGGCCCGGCCAGCTGAACCCACGTGTCGGTCTTGCACTCGACCGGCGTTCCGCCGCTCTGCTGGGCCGTGCACCACGAACGGTAGAACTCGAAGTCGTCGCCGCTGACCCCGTTGTACGGGTTGTTCAACTTGCCGTACTGGTGAGTGGTTCCGTGCTGGACGATGGTTCCGCCGTGCCGCTGGGCGTACTTGAGCAGCTTGAGCAGCTCGGGGTTCTGGTCGAAGGTCTTCGTTAGGGACTGGCCGTTGTTGTAGACCCCGTTGGAATCGACGTAGTACGGAATGGTCGCGATTTGGAAGGGGACCTTCTCCGAGACCAGATAGTCGATGAGCGGCTTGAGGTCGTCGACCTCGGTGTTCGGGTTGACGTCCTCGATGCGGATCGCGGCCTTGCGCGAGGGCGCCTGGCCGTCGCGGCTCAGAAGGCCGTCGACGATGTCGGCGTAGGCGAGGTAGCGATCCGTCTCGTTGATGTAGGTCAGTGCAATCTCGCCGATGTAGGTCAGGCCCGAGGAGCGGACGGCCCACGGGAACTGCGAGCCGGTCGTCTGGGCGATGGACCCGCAGTTTGCAGCGTTGCCGGCCTGGTCCCTGCAATTGGCCTGGGCCAGCACTTCGACCTTGTCCTTGTCGACGATGTGCGGGGCGATGATGCCGCTGGTGTTGTCGTCGGCCCGGGTGAGCTCCTGGGACTTGTAGTTCACGGTCGAGACCTTGTCGAGGGAGTCGATGTACGACGTCGACGGATCCCATCCGAATCTGGCGACGAACGCCTGGCGGTCGTCGTCGTTCTTCGCGAGCTGCCAGATGTTGAAGCCGGACCACAGCACCTTGGCGTCGCCGGTGAGGACGTCCTCGATGAAGGCGCGCGGGAGCGGCTCGTCGTAGTTCGATCCGACGTACATGACCGCCGTGTAGCGGCCCGCCAGGCCGGACGTGTACTCCGAGACGGGAAGGGCGGTCACGCTGCCTTCGTGGCTGGCGAGCATCCCGGTCCCCAGCGCGTAGTATTCGCCGAGCTGCTTGTACTCACCGTGGGTGTCGTAGAGAACGAGAGCCTTGGCGGAGGCGTTCTTGTTCCCCCACACCTTGGCGGAAGCGGGAACGGCCGGCACCTTGCGGGCAAGCTTGCGCTTGGCCGGCTGCTGGGCCTTCTTGGCGACGGCCTGCGGCGACTCCTTGAGGTTGACCGTCGCGCCGGAGTCGAGCGACAGCGGAAGCGCCCGCTTCTTGGCGGCCACGGGCTCGGGCACGCTGGGAACGGGATTGTCGCCCGTCACCGAGGCTGAGCCGTCGCCGCCGTCCTTCGCGGCCTTCGCAGCGGCAGGGGTCTGCTTTCCTCCGCCGACCCCCAAGAGGCTGGCGGGAGCGGAAGGCGATCCGTCCGGGTCGTCGGCATAGGCCGGGCCCAAGACGAACATGGACGACCCAATGCCCATCGCCACAAGCGCGGCGCTCAACCGCCGCTTCCGTAAGCCGCGCGAAGCGGATGTGACTTTGATTTGCATAGTTTGTTTCCCTTTCAGCGCACCCACCGGTGAGGGAGGGCGTCGTGGATTGTCAACGTCGTCCGAACGGCTGAACCGAGACCGTCCGGCCGACGGCCTATTGCCGAGCCGGATCGAAGTCGGCGACAGCCTCTCCCCGCCCGAACAGCTCCGCGGTCGCGGCGAGAACGCGCTGGCAGGCGCGTCCGTCGCCGTAGGGGTTGACCGCGTGCGCCATGGCGGCGTAGGCGTCGGCGTCGTCGAGAAGACGAGAGGCTTCGGCAACAATTCGGTCGGAATCGGTTCCGACGAGTCGGGCGACGCCGAATTCGACCGCTTCGGGCCGTTCGGTGTTCTCCCGCAAAACTAGGACGGGCTTGGAAAGCGCGGGCGCCTCCTCCTGGACTCCGCCCGAATCCGTGAGGACGATGTCCGCCCTGTTCATCACCGTGCAGAATGCTCCGTAGGCAAGGGGCTCGGTGACGATGACATTCGACAGCACGCTCACGTGAGGCAAGAGGGCCTCGCGCACCTTCGGGTTGCGATGGACAGGAAGGGCGAAGACGACGTCGGGGTGCTCCCGGGCCAAGCGCGCCACGGCCTCCCCTATGCGCTCCATCGGCGCACCCCATGATTCACGGCGATGGGCCGTCACCAGCACAAGCCTGCGCGAGGGGTCGGAGACGACGGCGTCGAGAGCCGCGTCCCCGCTGGGAACATACCGTTTGACGGCGTCGAGCAGGGCGTCGATGACAGTGTTTCCAGTCACATGTATGGTCTCGGAAGCGAAGTCTTCCCGAAGGAGGTTCTCCTTGCTCGCGGGCGTGGGCGGAAGGTGAAGGGCCGTAAGCTGGCCGATGAGCCGTCGGTTTCCCTCCTCCGGGAAAGGGGACCATATGTCTCCCGTGCGAAGGCCCGCCTCGACGTGGACGACGGGAAGCTCGTGGTAGAAGCCCGCCAGCGCGGCGGCGAAGGCCGAGGTCGTGTCGCCTTGGACGAAGACTGCGTCCGGCTTGCGATCCTCGATGGCGCGGCCCACTCCTTCGAGAGTGCGCGTGGTCACTTGCGTGAGCGTCTGGCCGGGGCTGTGGATGTCCAGATCGATGTCGGCGGCAATGCCGAAGAAAGTGTTGACCTGGTCGAGCATTTCCCTATGCTGACCCGTCACCGCGACGATCGGGTGGAAGCGCGCGTCGTGGTTGAGGGCGTGGACGAGCGGGGCCATCTTGATGGCCTCGGGGCGCGTTCCGTAGACGAGCATGACGTCGATGGGTTCGGCAGAAGAATTGGTCATGGTTGTGTTGCCCTTTCAGGCTTTACGATCCTTTGGCAATATTTGTGAAGGTGACTGCGGCGTCTTCCGTGTAGAGGGCGACGCTTCCCGAAGGGTAGGGCCTCTCGGAGTCGGTGACGTCCGCCAGGTGCTCGCCGTCCACCGAAACCGCGAACTGGGCCGGCCCCTTCTGCTCGACGGTCACTTTGTAGCTCCCTCCGACGGGGAACTTTCGCGCGTCCCCGCTGGCAAGGAACCGTTGGCTCCCCTTGTAGGCCGGGTCCTGCTTGGATATCTCCCATCCGTTGGGCTTGAGGACGACGGCGTAGAAGTGGCTCGGGTCCTGGTACCGGAAAAGGAACCAGCCGACCTCCCACGGGTTGGGCTTGCCTTTGCGAACTTGAGACGTAGTCTTGACGGTCGCGCCGACGGTGCCCGACCCGCCCGCCTCGGCCACCACAAGCGCAGCATGGGTG
This sequence comes from uncultured Ancrocorticia sp., assembly GCA_905373325.1. Classification (GTDB taxonomy): domain Bacteria; phylum Actinomycetota; class Actinomycetes; order Actinomycetales; family Actinomycetaceae; genus Peptidiphaga. The sequence goes on along the minus strand of CAJPTB010000107.1, from coordinate 1,660 downwards.
TCCTTCTTCTGCGCGGCCGACGTCGGGTGGAGGTTGACGGCGCCCCCGTCGCACACAACCTCTCCGTAGCCAGTGTAGACGACTTTCCAGCCGCCGCATTCCTCCCCGCTGCGGAAGAACAGAATCCCCGCCAGAACGAGGCCGGCGCCCATGAGCAGCCCGAGGAAAAAGACGACCGGGCGGCGGCGTGCCCTTCCGCCGCGCACAACCGGGGCGGAAGGGTCTGCCTGGCTCCCGAGGGCGGCCGAGGGGTCGTTTCCGGCGACGTCGCCCCGCCCCCGCCCTTCGACCGGCGGCCGGGGGCTCGCCTTCTCGGCTCGAACGCGGGCATTGGCCACGTTCGCTCCGAGCGAGGGAACGGGTGCGTTGACGGGGAAGCTCCGGACCCCGGCCTCCTGGGCCGAGCCGGCTTGCGAGGAGCCAACTCGGCCCGCGGAGTCCTAAGCCTCGGCGTCGGCATGCCCGTTCGTCTCCGTTTCTGCCGCTTCCGAACCTTGTTGAGTCAGGAAGAGGTCGTTGAGAATCGCCGGGCTGAGGGACCAAGCCCTCGAGGCCTTCTTAGAGTTGTCTTTGGGTTGTTTCACGTGACCTGCCCAACCGCCACAGCCGGAGCGGCGGCATCTTGAGGCTCCTCAGCCTCGCGTGCAGTCTTCGCCCAATTCGTACGATTGGACACGGCTCTGCCCACAGCCCACCAACCGGGAATGTAGCCGAGCATGCCGTAGAAAACGAATATATGCGAGCACCCAATCGCCTTGAAAATTGAAAATTTATTTACCCGCTCAATACGCCAATATATGTATCCATACGCTTGAGCAGGACCAAAGGCGAGAACGTAGGCGAGTATGAGCCACTCCCAATGCTGCGGCACCCCCTGGATCGCCCAGTAAATCGACATTCCCAGGGCGATGATGAAGGAGACGGTCAAAAGGGACGCCGTCAGAACCAGATAGGGTGTGAGAATTTGGAAGAGGGTGTCGGTGCGCGCCCGCCCGCGATGTCCGCGAACGACGGACTTGTACAGCGACATGGCCTGCAGGTTTCCCTGGAACCACCGGGTCCTCTGGCGCATGAGGCGCCCGAGGTGCGTGACGCCCTGCTGGTGGACGGCCGCCTCCCGGCAGAATTCATTGACCCACCCGCTGGCGTTGAGCCGGATTCCAAGGTCGAAGTCTTCGGTGAGCGACTCCGACCACGGGTTCGGCCCGAGGGCGTCGAGCGCGGAAAGCCTGACGAACTGGCCGTTTCCGCCCATTCCGACGCTTCCGAGGTGGCGCCGCCCCCTCTGGAAGACCTCGATGAAGATGACGAACTCCATGTCCTGCATCCTCGCCAGAAGCGAGCGCCTGCGGTTGTTGATCCGCACGCCCATCTGGACGGCGCCCACCTCCGGGTCGGCGAAGGAAATCCTGGCTTCGGTGATGGCATGGGGGTCGAGCCGCCCGTCGGCGTCGACGACGCCGACGACGACGTCGTTCGCCGAACCCGTGACATAGCGTTGGCGCACAAGGTCGAGGGCGGCATTGAGGGCTTCGCCCTTGCCCAGGCGAGCGTTGGGCAGGACGCGCCGCATGACGGAGACTCGCGGATCGCCGATGCCCTCGACCAGATCGGCGGTGCCGTCCTCCGAGCCGTCGTCGATGACGAGGATGTGCACGTC
>CAJPTB010000106.1 GCA_905373325.1 uncultured Ancrocorticia sp. | reverse complement strand
CGGGAGACGTCATCGGCGCCGTCGGCGGGGGCGGCAGGCTCCCTCGGGCCTGCGACTGGATTCTCCTCATGGCCGACGACACGGGAGTTCCAGCACTTGCCGCGATCCTGGAGACTCTGCCCGAGGAGCAGCGGGGCGTTGCGCTCATCGAGGTCGACGCCGAGGCCGACGAGCAGCCGCTCGCGTGCCCGCCCGGCGTGTCCGTGCGGTGGCTGCACCGGCGAGGTGCGGATCCGGCGGCGTCGCGCCTGCTGACGGAGGCCGGGAGGGAACTCGAGCTCCCGCCGGACCTCAGCGGCGTTTTCGCCTGGGTTTCGGCCGAGTCCCACGTGGTCCGCGACATGCGCAAAGACCTGCGCGATCGGGGAGTGCCGCGGCGAAACCAGCTCATCATAGGGTATTGGCACGCGGGCAGGGCGGAATCGGAGTATTCGTCGGAGTCGAACCATGATCGGGTGGCCGACGAGTCGATGATCGCCATACCGGAAGCCTCGGCGCTGACCGCCGACTCCCTCGGCCGCGCAATGCGCGGCACAGACTGAAAAGCACGGCGCGGTTTAGATCGACAGAAAGGAAAATCGCAGTCCACGAAGACGCCGTTCAACCCCGCTCGCTCCCAGCAAATTGCCTGCTCAACAGAAGTTCTTGGCAGGCAATGAACGAAAATGCAATGGGCATTATTTCCCATGCTCACACATGAAAAGCATGATAGAGTTCATGGTATTCCGGTTACGCACCAGAAAGGATCGGGCAATGATCACGTTTCAGGACATCTTGACATGGAAGAGCGGAGGTTTAAGGGCCTTTCGCTCTGTGCTTGTAAAAAACGCCCGCGATCTCGAGCAGGTCCATGACGAGTCACAGCGTTTGTTCACCGACAAGTTCCTCGGCGCATGCGCTGAAGCCGAGGCTCGGGCGCGCAGGGCGCTTGTGGACGACGTCGGCGACGTGTACAAGCAGTTCGAACGGGCCGCTCACGACTTCTTGGCAGCGGCCGACGCGGCCGACGCGGTGGCCAGGAAGGCCAAGGACCTCAAGCGGCGCGCGGATGCCGATGGCTGCAACATCAGCACTCGAGGAAGGGTGTTCATTCCCGACGACCGAGTTCCAGAAGAGAAAGTCAACGAGACGCTTGAGGGGGAATTGATCATGCGCGAGGCCGCCGCGATCGTCAACGCGTTGGGCCAGGCGTACAAGGTCGTTGAAGACCTTTTGGAGAGGGCAAAGGAGGCGAGCAAGGCGATTCTTTCGCACGGCGTGGCCAAGCCGAATCCGTCGTGGAATGTCGAGGAGGTCAACGACTGGTGGACCTCCCTCTCGCCCGAGGAGCAGCAGCGAATCGAGGTAATGCACCCCGATTGGGTCGGCAACCTCGGCGGCGTGCCCTTCGCCGTGCGCGACCGAGCCAACCGCCGCCGCATCGACCCCATGCTCTCCGAACTGAATGCTCGTATAGCGAAGGCACAGAGCAATCTAGCCTACATGGAGGAACACGGCAGTTCTTCGATCGAGGGAACCAGCTGGGACGAAGAGAAACAAAAACTTAGGATCCTCAAAGAGAAGCACCGCGACTTGCTGTCAGTCAAACGGAAGTTCGGCGGAGCGCCGGACGGGACGCATTCTTTGGTCAGCCTGGACGCATTCAAGGGCGACCACCTGTGGGCGGCTGTCGGCTCGGGCGACATCGACAACGCCGACCACGTCGCGGTCCACACCCCGGGAATGACGGCCACCGTCGAATCCCACCTCATGGGCAAAGGCAAAGGCTGGGGATCGGGCGTCTCCGGCGTCGACAACGTCCTCGCTGAAGGCAAAGCGCAACTAGAATCAACCGGACGCGACGAGAAAGTCGCCGGTATCACCGTTCTTAATTACGACGCTCCGCGCTGGGGAGAGATCGCAACGCCGAATCACTCGGTTGCCGGCAACCATCAGGTCGAGGTCGGCGGAAAGTCGGGAGCCGACATGCTCTACGCGGTCCAGGCCACCCATTCGGGCGACCCGCATCTGGTCGCCTCGGGCCATTCCTACGGATCGTCGGCAACCGGCTGGGCGCTGCAGCACTCGACAGTCGCCGACGACGCCATGTTCTCCGGCTCTCCGGGGGTGACGACGATGAACAACAAGGACCTCAACATGCTTCCCGGCCACACGGGCCTCGGCGAAGCCGCATGGGACGGAGTCGCCGATCTAGGCAGATTCGGCGGCGACCCGTCTTACAGCAAAGAATTCACCCACTGGAGCTGCGATGACTGGACTGCTCCGGACGGCACAGAATACGAGTACTCGGAAGGCCATTCCGAGTACATGAACAAAGGACACACCTCCACCTACAACCAAGGCAGCATCCTCATCGGCGACGGCGTCGCCGTCAAAGACGATTGAGTCGCCGACATCCGTAACCGAGGAGGCGCCAATGACAAAGAAAACACGCAAGATTTCATCCCTTCTGGCAACCTTAGGAGTCTTTATGGCTGCATGCGCGACAACCCCCGAACCCGGGCACGGCGAGGGGGACGAGACCTTTTCGCCCACCCGGGTCGTGCCCCTGGTCGAGGCCAGACGCAACGCAATCCAACTCGAGCTCAATATCCAAGACCTCCTCACCCGCGAATACGGCGTCGGGCAATGGAACCCTCCCCAGAAGAACTCCCAGGTCACGGCCTCGTCGAAGGTGACCTGCCCGGACGGACACGTCACGGAGTCCTGGGACTTCGCCACCGCCGGGCCAATCAAAGATTCCCAGTGGAGGCAAGCCGTCGAACGCGTTTACAGGACCCTCAAACCCCTCGGATACGACAAACCCGGGGTCAGGCAAATCCGCAACTCCCGCCGCAACGACCACATCGCCGTCTTCAACCACCCCGGCACCGGCGGGCACGTCGAGATTCGGTACGACAAAGCCACAGTAATTATTGTCAACACAGGATGCGCCAAAGGCGAGACCTGGGAAGGCTGGCCCGACGGCACAGAAGTCCTCCCCAAACGTCTCCGCACAACCGGTCGCGACCCAATCCACCTCGACCACGAAGTCTGGCCGGCAGGGACGCCAAGCGACAATTCCACAACGCCAACGTCACCCACAAAAAGCAGCCAAACAGCACGGTTCGGCGAACACGCCACGCTATCGAGTAATTTCTCGCCAACCGACAACAATAGCACGGAGAAGAGTGCGACAACCGGCGGTTCTGACTCAATCCATAATCGCTTGACCTCCTCACGCTTCCCTTACATTCCCTAAACTGCTTCTCCCAAATTATCCATTCAACACGTATCAGCATTTATCAAAACATGCATACTTCCCACAAAGGAGCACTGACTATGAAGGAAACCGCCATCAATCCGACGGCCGTCAAGCAGGCAGGAGCGAAGGTGACCGACATGTCCGCGCGCATCCGCGCCATGTCGGGCGAAGCCCAAGCACGAGCATCCAACGATCAGCTTACGGGAACAAATCTCGGCGCAGCCGCCGAACGTGCCGCCAATGCTCTGACGAAGACGCGCACGATTCTCACCAATCGCTTCGACCAGCATGCCGAAGCGCTGACCCAAGCGGCAAAAGCGCTCGAGGAGCAAGACGCCAACTCGGCTCAAGGCTTCCGCAAAGCGAGAGTCGGCCGCTATGGCCACACCATCGAATAGAGGGCTGAAATGGCAACCGATCAACAGCGCCCGGCGTAGCCCGTCGTCCGACGAATCGCGGGGACGCGGAACCGGCGGGCATTCGCCGAACGGCCAGGCTTTGCACGAAGGCGTCCTGCCCGGCATTGAAACCCCTGGGACATTAGCCGAACGGCCGCGCTCCGGCAAAAAGCCAGGCTCTGCCGAACCAGCGCCGCTTCCGTCGAGGCCGAAAAGCCAAGAGAATAGAGACATGAGCATTCGAAACATCACCCTCAACAGCGGCCACACGATCCCCCAACTCGGCTTCGGCACATACAAGATCACAGGGGAGGACACGCAACGGACGGTCGAGCACGCCCTCTCGATCGGCTACCGGCACATCGACACTGCGCAGATGTACGGCAACGAGGCGGAGGTCGGGGCGGCGATAGCGGCGTCGCCCGTCCCCCGCGAGGAATTGTTTGTCACCACCAAACTCGACAACGGCAATCACGCCCCGGATCGCGCGCGCGAATCTTTCGCGGAATCCCTGACGAAGCTCGGGCTCGGCTACGTAGACCTGTTCCTCATCCACTGGCCGCTGCCCAACCTCTACGGGACCGGGTATCTCGCCGCGTGGAAGACCATGGAGGAGTTCGTCGAGGACGGCCGCGCACGCTCGATCGGCGTCTCGAACTTCGAGCGCGACCATCTGCAGCTGCTCATCGACGAGTCGGGCACGGTTCCCGCGGTCAACCAGATCGAGCTGCATCCGCTGTTCCAAAACCGCGAGGTGGCGCAGTTCTGCCGCGACAACGGCATCGCCGTCGAAGCGTGGGCGCCCCTCGTGCGCGGCGCGATAGCGGACAACCCGGTCGTCGCGAACATCGCCTCCACACACGGCTGCACGCCCGCTCAGGCGGTTCTCGCCTGGCATTTCGCCAAGGGACACATCGTTTTCCCCAAGTCCGTCACGCCTGCCCGGATAGCGGAGAACTTCGCTTCCGCCGACGTCGCCCTCACCCCCGCCGACGTCGAAGCGATCGACTCGCTCGACCGCGGCGAGGCCGGGCGCACCGGGTACCACCCCGAGACGATGGAGAGAGCTGCACGGTAGCGGACCGCCCCGGTTTCGACTCGGCCCCGATGCGGCCGACGGAAACTGGAAAGGACTACCGGCAAACCGTGAGAAGCGCCAACGACAGCGCCCCGCCTGGCGTACTAGTATCGTACCGACGTCGCGGCAGATTGCCGCACGCCCGCTTTCGCGGGCCGCTAACTAAGGAGCATTATGGTCACGTACGCCTATGTCATTGCCGGGTCTGAAGCGACCGGCGGCGCCGGAATCCAGGTCGATCTCAAAACTTTCCACCAGCTGGGCGTCTATGGCATGGGAACCCTGACGTGCATCGTCTCCGTCGATCCGAAGAACGACTTCAACCATCGTTTCGTCCCGATCGCCCCCGAGCTCATACACGACCAGATCGAGGCCGCCCTCGGAATTCGGGACATCGACACGGTGAAGATCGGCATGCTCGGAACGCCGGAAACGATCGACGTCGTCGAGGAAGGGCTCAAGAGCCAGGGGTGGAAGAACGTCGTCCTCGACCCTGTGCTCATCTGCAAGGGCGGGGAGCTCGGCGCGTCCACGGACGAGGCCCTGAAAGCCAAGATCCTTCCGCTCGCCACGGTGGCCACGCCGAACTATTTCGAGGCGTGCACGCTGGCCGGGATGGACAAGCTTGAAACGATCGAGGACATGACGGAGGCCGCACGCAGGATCAGCGCCCTCGGCCCGAAGCACGTGGTCGTCAAGGGCGGCGTGGACTTCCCCGGGCCGGACGCCGTCGACCTGCTCTGGGACGGCGAGAAGGCCGCAGTGTTCGCCGAGCCTAAGATCGGCGAGTACAAGGTCTCCGGCGCGGGCTGCACGCTGGCGGCGGCCGTCACCGCCGAGCTCGCCAAGGGCGCGGCGATCGAGGACGCCGTCCGCGTCGCAAAGGACATGGTGACCGCGGCCATCAAAGGCAGGGTTCCCGCTCGCACGACCTACGACTGGGCGTGGCAGGGGGCCTACCGCAGCTGATTGACGCGATGCTTCGGCGGCGCGGCTGAATCGTGCCGCCGCCCGTCCCGGCGGCCCCGATGGACGTGCCGCCGGGACGGCTTTGTCTGCGGCGCAGAGGCGTCAACCGATTGCGGCACGCTCCGCTGCGGCACGGCGACGCCGCCGACGTCCTTCCGCGGTCAGTCGGCGACCTCCGCAAAACGCGAGAAATGCCCCTGGAACGCCAGTTCCACGATCCCCGTCGGGCCCGAACGCTGCTTGCCGATGATGATGTCGGCCATGCCCTGCTTTTCCGTGTTCTCGTTGAACATGTCCTCGCGGTGGATGAGAAGCACGACGTCGGCGTCCTGCTCCAACGAGCCCGACTCGCGAAGGTCCGCAACCTGCGGGCGCTTGTCGTTGCGCTTTTCCGAATCTCGATTGAGCTGGGCGACGGCGACGATCGGTATCTCAAGCTCCTTGGCCAAAAGCTTGATCGAACGGGAGAACTCGGAAACCTCCTGCTGGCGAGACTCCACCGACTTTCCGCCCGACGTCAACAGCTGCAAATAGTCGATGACGATGAGCTGAATGTCGAACTGCTGCTTCATCCGGCGCGACTTGGCGCGAATCTCCCCCATCGTCATATTCGGCGAATCGTCTACGATGAGGGGCGCCTGCGAGATCTTGTCGAGGGTTCGGGCGATCTCCTGCCAGTCCCGGGTCTCCAGCTCGCCCTTGATCATCCGGTCAAGAAACACGCGGGATTCGGCCGCGAGCAGCCGCATCGAGAGCTCCGTCCGGTTCATCTCCAACGAAAAATAGGCGGCGGCCTTGTTGTTGTGGACGGCGCACGAGCGGCAGATGTCCATCGCCAAGGTCGATTTGCCGCCGCCTGGACGCGCCGCGATGATGATCATCTGGCCCGCGCGCAGCCCGTTGAGCTTCGCGTCAAGCTCCGAAAAGCCCGTGGGCACGCCGTCCAGCCCGCCGTCGCGGTTTCGGAGCAGCGCAATTCGACGGACTACGTCACCC
>CAJPTB010000105.1 GCA_905373325.1 uncultured Ancrocorticia sp. | reverse complement strand
GTCGTGTCCCCGGGAAGCCCCGTGTACGCGCAGCCTGGCCCCGCCTGGCGGGCCGTCGCGGGCGCGGGCGACGTGTACGCGGGCTTCCTCGGCGCCCTCCTGGCCGCCGGCCTCGAGCCCGCGCAAGCCGCGGCCGCAGCGGCCTGCCTCCACGGACTTGCCAGCGAAAACGGGCCGATGCGGGCGAGCGACATCGTTCGAAACGCTCCGGCGGCCGTTCGAGCCGCCCTGGCCGGCGACGGAGGCTCCGAAGAAGGACCCGGCTTCCGCACGCCGGACGCCTCCGTCAGGGCTTTTGGCGCGTCGGACGCCTCCGCTTCGGCCTTCCGCCTGCGGAAGGCCCGCACGAGGGGGCGCGGGCGCCCCGTGCAGAAAACCGACGAATGCGCACACGCAGCGCGGGAGGAATCGTGATCTCTTATTACCCCGCCGAGGCCCGAATCGACCTTTCGGCCATCCGGTCAAATCTCTCTTCCGTCCGCGAGGCCGCGGGGGAGGCGGCCGTTCTCGCCGTCGTCAAAGCGGACGCATACGGGCACGGGCGCGCCGAGGTCGCCCGCGCCCTCGCACCCGGGGCGGACTATCTCGGGGCGGCCCAGCTCGGCGAAGCGCTCGCGCTCAGGGGAGAGGTCGGCCCCGGGCCCCGCATACTCACGTGGATCTTCGCCCCCGGAGCGCCCCTCGCCCGGGCGCTGCGAGCAGACGTCGAACTGTCCGCAGGCGCCTTCTGGGCGATCGACGAGATCGCCCAAGCGGCGAGGGAAACGGGCACGACGGCCAAGGTCCACCTCAAAGTCGACACGGGCATGGCCCGCGGCGGATTCAACGTCGCCGACGTCGCCGAGGCATCCCGCAGGCTCAGGGCGCTTCAGGCCGACGGGTTGGTGTCCGTCGTCGGATTGTGGAGCCACCTCGCCCGGGCCGACGAGCCTGAATCCGGGGCCACCGAGAGGCAGGTAGAACGTTTCGAGCAGGCCAGGGCCGCCGCGCGCTCAGAAGGAATCGAACCGGAGATTCTTCACCTCGCCGCCTCCGGCGGCGCTCTGTGGCATCCGGCTGCGAGGTACGACATGGTCAGGCCGGGCATCGTCCTGTACGGGCTTTCCCCCAATCCGGAGGTGGCGACCGCGCGCGACCTCGGCCTGACGCCCGCGATGGAGCTTTCTGCGAGCCTCGTCCTCCAACGCCGCGTCCCCGCGCATACGCCGATCTCATATGGGCACACCGAGAAAACAGAGGCGGCGACGCGCTTGGGCGTTGTGCCCCTGGGCTACGGCGACGGGATCCCCCGCGCCGCGTCCGGCGCCGCCCCCGTCAGCGTCGGCGGGGTCCGCACCCGCATACGCGGGCGAGTGTGCATGGACCAATTCGTCGTCGACGTTCCCGAAGCGGCCGCGGCGGGCGACACGGCCGTCCTGTTCGGGGCGGGAGACCTGCCGAGCGCGGACGAATGGGCGCAGGCCTGCGGAACGATCGGGTACGAGATTGTCACCCGCCTTGGGGCGAGGGTTCCGCGACGCTATCATGGGTGACGCTATGGAAGAACTGATTATCGACGACGCCGATGCCATGCACGCCTTCGGCGTTCGTCTCGGCTCGCTTCTGGCCGCGGGCGACCTCGTCATGCTCGACGGCCCGCTGGGCGCGGGCAAGACGACGATGACCCGAGGGATAGCCGAGGGCATGGGGGTGGCGGGGCGAGTCGCGTCGCCGACCTTCGTCATCGCCAATGTCCACAGGTCGCTTGGCGACGGTCCCGACCTGGTTCACGTCGATGCGTACAGGCTCGAGTCGCTCGACGAAGTCGACGCCCTCGACTTGGACGCCTCCCTCGACGCGTCCGCGACCGTCGTCGAATGGGGCGAAGGGAAAGTCGAGGTGCTCACGCCGGACCGCCTGACGATCAAGGTCGCCCGGCCGACGGGCGGGGAGGAGATCGCAGCCGACTGCCCGCGAAAACTGACTTTCGAAGCCACAGGCGAGCGATCCGGCGAAATTCTTCGAGGGCTCGAGGCCTGTCGGTGAAAAGGACTCTGCAGGCGGCGATCGCCGCCGCGGCCATTGCCGCAGCCCCCGCAATGGCCTTCGGCACTCCGGCTTTTGCGACGGACTCGGACTCTTCCACCGCGATGAGCTGGTTCAGCCGCTCCGCCGAAGACGCCGCCAGAAGCAAAGCAGGCGACACGTTCGGCTCACGGTACGACGTCAAGGTCGGCGCGCCGACGCACGCCTCCGTTTTCGCGGGCGACAAAGACAATCTGCGCGTGACCGACTCCGACTACTGGGCGGCGCCCGTCAAATCTGGAGACAAAGTGCTCGGCACAATCGCCGTCAAGGTGACTGACGGCAAAGTCGGAACTCCGATATTCACGGCCGAAGAGACCTTTGGAAAAGAGCTCGCCAACAGGACTCCCAACACGACCGTCGTCGTCGATCCCCTCACTCAAGGCTGGTTTCTTCTGACGCAAGACGGCCACGTGCGGCCGCTTGACCCGCGCGCCCGGAAAGTGGTCGCCGGCCAGCTGACGCTCAGAGAGTTCGCCTCGGTGCGCGACTCCCTTCGGGACGCGGCATCCGGGCATTCCTCCAGCGCGGCGAAGAAGGCCTCCCGGCGCCACGGTGATTCGACGGCGCTCAAGATCGTCGTCGCCGGTTTGATCCTGCTTTTCGGAGCTCTCGGTGCGGCGGTGTGGATTCGCCGCGCCGTCGTCAAACGGCGGACGGGCTCCTCGGAGACTGTCGGCGGAGGGCGCGGCGCCGGCCCGAGCGCAGGCGGGCGTTCCTCGCGGGAGGGCTCGCGCGCCCCGGCGTCCAGCCGATCGGAGAAATCGAGCGACGGTTCGAGGACCATCCGCTTTGACACCGGCGAAATCGTGAGGGTCTACGAGATGCCGCCCAGCCGGGGCGAAGGAAGGGACGGAGGAGAACGTTGAGAATACTGACTGTCGACACCTCGGATCGGTCGATCGTCGGCGTGGTCGAGGCGGGGGCGACGCTTGAGGAGATCGCGTGTGAGCGCTCCGCGGACGCGCGCCGCCACGCGGAGAGCCTGGCTCCGATGGTCGAGAGGGCGACGGGCGGGAACCGCCCGGACATGATCGTCGCGGGAACCGGACCGGCCGCCTTCACCGGGCTGCGCGCCGGGCTCGTGACGGCCCGCGCCCTCGCGCGCGCCTGGGACGTCCCGCTCTACGGCGTCTCTTCTCTGGAGGCGCTGGCGCTCGGCGGCGCGATGCGAGGACTGGACGACATTCTCGCCGTCATCGACGCGAGGAGGCGCGAGCTCTTCGTCTTACGGGCCCGCAGGCTCGGCCCCGACGACGTCGCCGTCGTCTCGGGCCCCAAAATCGCAGCCCGCGCGGACCTGCCCGCCCGGCCCAAGACGGCGATCGTCACACCCAATCCAAACCTTTGCCCCGAGCTCGACGGCGCCCTGGCCTTGGAATGCCGCCCCGAGTACCTGGCTCGGCGCGCCCTTGCGCTCCTTGCCCGCAGGGAGGCAGGCGAGGCCGTCCGCCTCGACACCGAGCCGCAGTACCTTCGCCGCCCTGACGTCCACGGCGCATGAGCCTGCCTCCCGGCCTTTCCTTCGTCTCGCCCGCGCCCGGCTGGGCGCGAGCTCTGGCGGATTTCGACGCGCGGGCCTTCGGACGCGACGCCTGGCCCTTCGAGCAGTGGGTCCAGGAGCTCGCAAGCCGCCGCAGCGTCTACATTGCGATCGTCCGCGAGGGCGGGATCGCGGCCGTTCCCGAGATCGTCGCGGCCGGAGGGGTCGGCCTCGGGCCCGAGGCCGAAGTGCTCACCGTCGCCGTCTCCCGGAAGGAACGCGGACGCGGCCTCGGCGGCGCCCTTCTGGACGAGCTCCTTGCACGTGCGCGGGAAGGAGGGGCCGAGGACGTCTTCCTCGAGGTTCGCTCGCGTGACCCAATCGCCCAAAAGCTATACTCCGGCAGGGGATTCGCCGCCGTCGGCCTGCGCAAGGGGTACTACGGCGACGACGACGCCCTCGTCATGCGCCTGAGGACGGGCGAGACCTCCCGCGGGCAGGCGGGCGCCGCAACGCCGGCGGGCGCCGCCTGAGGATGATCGGGACGCCTGCCTCGAATCCTGGGACGTAAGGCGCATATGCTTCGCAGTCTTGCCGAAAAGTCGCCGATTAATTACACAACAATGTGTTCCTTTATTTATTCTGACGTCGGGATTTTCGACCTGACTGGGTAAAGTCGAAGTGTGGATAACTCACTGAAACAGAAGCGCGGCATGATGACGTCCGTGGGGCTCAAAGTCATCATGGCGTTCACCGGGCTGATTTTCGTCATCTTCGTCCTGTTCCACATGTATGGAAACCTCAAGATGTTCTTCGGGCCCGAGGCTTACAACCACTACGCCGAGTGGCTCAAGCATGACATGCTCTACCCGATCCTGCCGCACGGCTGGTTCATCTGGATATTCCGCATCTGCCTCATCCTCGTTCTGCTCGGCCACGTGGGCGCCGCCGCCCACCTCGTCCTTCGCAACTACAGAGCGCGCGGAACCCGGTACAAGGTGAAGTCGGGAAAAAAGAAGAAGGAATCGTGGCCGTCGAAGACAATGAAGGTCGGCGGAGTGACGATCCTTCTGTTCATCGTCTTCCACATCCTCCATTTCACGGCCCTGAAGATCCAGATCGGGGGCGACTACCATCGGCTCTCGCCGTATGAGCGCATGGTCGTCTCCTTCAATTTGGACAGCTGGGCCTCTGTGTGCGCGCTCGCCGTCTACACCGTCGCTGTCACTTTCGTCAGCTTCCACGTGTGGCACGGCCTTTACTCGGCGCTGACGACCCTCGGCGCCGGACGGCGAGGGGCCGAGGCGTTCCTCAAAGGGCTTTCCGCTCTGTGCGGCCTGGCTTTGTTCATCGGCTTCCTCGCTCCGCCGTACGCCATAGCCTTCGGATTCATCGAGTGAGGGGCGAATATGGCTGAGACTCACACGCAAGACCCGACGGGCGCCGACCTGCGCCACCGTGCTCGCACCCATCCAGCAGGGACAGACATGACTCAGATTCTTTACACCGAAGGGTCGGCGATCGCCGACACCAAGGCGCCCGCAGGCCCGCTCGAGGGCAAGTGGGAGAAGCGCAAGTTCGACGCCAAGCTCGTCAACCCGGCCAATCGCCGCAAGCTTTCGATCATAGTGGTCGGAACCGGACTCGCCGGAGGCGCCGCCGCGGCGTCGCTCGGCGAGATGGGCTACAACGTCAAAGCCTTCTTCTACCAGGATTCGGCTCGCCGAGCGCATTCGATCGCGGCTCAGGGCGGAATCAACGCTGCGAAGAACTACAAGAACGACAACGACTCGGTCTACCGCCTCTTCTACGACACAATCAAGGGCGGAGACTTCCGGGCGCGCGAGGCAAACGTCTACCGCCTGGCCGAGGTCGCGAACAACATCATCGACCAGTGCGTGGCCCAGGGAGTCCCCTTCGCCCGCGAATACGGCGGATACCTCGACAACCGCTCCTTCGGCGGCGTCCAGGTCTCGCGAACCTTCTACGCCCGAGGCCAGACGGGCCAGCAGCTCCTCATCGGCGCCTACCAGGCCCTCCAACGGCAGGTGGCTGCGGGAACGGTCGAGAGCTTCTCCCGCCACGAAATGATGGAGCTCATCGTCAAGGACGGCCGAGCGCGGGGCATCGTCGCCCGCGACATGGTCACCGGCGAGGTTGAGACGCACGTCGCCGACGCCGTCGTCCTCGCCACCGGCGGATACGGAAACGTCTTCTTCCTCTCCACGAATGCGATGGGATGCAACGGGTCGGCGATCTGGCGCGCCTACCGCAAGGGCGCCTACTTCGCCAACCCGTGCTACACGCAGATCCATCCGACCTGCATCCCGCAGCACGGAGACTACCAGTCCAAGCTCACGCTCATGTCGGAGTCCCTGCGAAACGACGGGCGCATCTGGGTTCCCAAGCGGGCCGAGGACTGCGAAAAGGACCCTCGGCAGATCCCCGAAGAGGACCGAGACTATTACCTCGAACGCATTTACCCTGCCTTCGGCAACCTCGTTCCCCGCGACATCGCCTCCCGCCAGGCGAAAAACATGTGCGACGAGGGCCGCGGGGTGGGCCCGAAGATCGACGGCGTCGCCAGGGGCGTGTACCTCGACTTCTCCGACGCGATCAACCGTATGGGCAAGGCTGCGGTCTCCGCCAAGTACGGCAACCTTTTCGACATGTACAAGCAAATCACCGACGACGACCCGTACGAGGTGCCCATGCGCATCTACCCGGCCGTCCACTACACGATGGGCGGGCTGTGGGTCGACTACGATCTGGAGTCTTCGGTGCGCGGCCTGTACGTGGCGGGCGAAGCCAACTTCTCCGACCACGGCGCCAACCGCCTCGGCGCCTCGGCGCTCATGCAGGGACTGGCGGACGGTTACTTCGTCCTTCCCGACACGATGAACGACTACCTTGCCTCCGGCCCCTTTGAGCCGCTCGCTCCCGACGATCCAGCCGTGGTCGAGGCGCGCGAGTCAGTCAAGATTCGCATCGCCACGCTCATGGGGCTCAACGGCAAGCATTCGGTCGATTACTACCACAAGAGGCTAGGATCGATCATGTGGGAGAGATGCGGAATGGCTCGCGAAGCCGACGGACTGCGCCAAGCCATCCGCGAGATTCGAGCCCTGCGCGAAGACTTCTGGAAGAACGCCAAGGCTCGAGGGTGATCGTGTCGCCGTCCGCAAA
>CAJPTB010000104.1 GCA_905373325.1 uncultured Ancrocorticia sp. | reverse complement strand
CGACTTCGTGGCCGTGGCCGGGGCCCACGAGGGGTCGAGGCCGACCTCGCGCAGCGCCGTCGCGATCATCGCCGACGTCGTCGTCTTTCCGTGGGCCCCGGCCACGGCCACGAAGTCGCGGCCGCGGGCGGCCAGGGCGAGGGCCTGCGACCGGTGGAGGATCTTCTGCGAACGCTCGCGCGCCGCGGCGAGCTCCGGGTTGCCCTCGCGGATGGCGGAGGAGACGACCAGAACGGCGTCAGCGGGCACATGCCGGGCGTCGTGCCCTATCGACACGGAGATTCCCTGGGCTGCCAAACGGCGCGTTGTCTGGGACTCCTTCGAGTCCGACCCCGAGACCTCGGCGCCGGAGGCTGCCAGCAGCTCCGCCACGACGCTCATGCCCGCGCCTCCGATTCCTACCAGATGGTACTTCTCTTGCGGCGTGCTCCGCGGCGCGTCGGGCAAGGCCTCCCCCGTCCTGGCATCCTTCATCGCATCTCCCCCGTTTCTTCGATGAGTAGGGCCAAACGCCTGTCGGCGTCGACGGGCATGAGCTCGCTCAGGGCGCTCGACATGGCCGCGAGCCTGTCGCCGTCGAGCACGAGCGGAATGATCTCGTCCGTCACGTTCTTCAAGCTGAAATCGCGGTCGCGGACGAGGCGCGCTCCCCCGGCTCGGACAGCTTCGGCCGCATTCTTTTCCTGCTCGCCGTTGCCTATCGGCAGAGGCACGAAATAGCCCGGAATGCCGAGGGCCGCAAGCTCAGCGACCGTCCCGGCGCCAGAGCGGCACAGAACGAGGTCGGCCACCGCATAGGCCAGCTCCATCTCCGTCAGGTAATCGATCACCCGGTAGTTCGCAGCCTTCGCGCTCGCCTTGCGGACGGGGCCGTCTTTCCCCCGCCCGGTCAGGTGGAGGACCTGAATTCCCGCCTCGTCGAAGGCCGGAGCCGCCTGAACGAGTACGTCGTTCAAATGCTTGGCGCCGAGGGAGCCTCCGGTGACCAGAAGGGTCGGCAGGGCGGGGTCGACCCCCAGCTCCTCGGCCGCCGCGACATGGGCCGAGCCGCGAGCCTCGGCGTCGTCGCGCAGCGCCGCCAAGTCCGCGATCTTCTGGCGCAGCGGCAGGCCGACCACCCGCGTCGTGCCGGACGAGGCCGACAGGCGGGTCGATCGGAAGGTCAGGGCGACGACGGCGGCCTTCCGCGCGCCGTACCTGTTTGCGAGGCCGGGCTTGACGTTCTGCTCGTGCACGACGAAGGGAAGGGAGCGCTTGCGCGCCGCGGCGTAAAGCGGGGTCGATGCGAAGCCGCCGAAGCCGACAGCCACGGCCGCGCCGGCCTCGTCGAGGACCTGGCCGGCCTTGGCGACGGCGCTTTTGTACTTTCTCGGAAACTCAAAAAGGCGCTTCCCGATTCTGCGAGGGAGCGGAACGCGGGGAATTTCGACGAACTCAATGCCGGCGGCGGGAACGAGCTCGGCCTCCAAGCCTTCCTCGGTGCCGATCGCGCAGACGTCGATGCCCCGTTCCGTCAGGGCCTTCGCCGTCGCCAGCAGAGGATTGACGTGGCCGGCGGTTCCGCCGCCCGCCAAAACGACTTTCATACTCATCCTTTCACTACGGCGCGTACGCGATGGGCCAGGCGTCCGCGCACGCGGAAGGATTCCCTGACTCCCGGGGCCGAAAGCGCGCACGAGACGGCGAATCCGACGGCCAGAAGGCACGCGATGACGGCGGAGCCCCCCTGTGAAATGAGGGGAAGCGGCACTCCGAAAACAGGGAAGACGCCCGTTACTACGAGCATATTCGCCATAGCCTGCCCGCACATCCACACGGCTATGCCGCCGCATGCGAGCCTCGCGAATCGCGACGGGTGGTAAGTGGCGATTTTCATAAGTCCGAAACCGAGCACGAAAAACATGGCGACGACGACGAGGCAGCCGAAGAGACCCAGCTCTTCGCCGATGACGGCGAAAATGAAGTCGTTCTGCGCCTCGGCGAGGTTTCCCGGCCATTTCTCAATACCGGTGCCCAGTCCGCGCCCCGACAGCCCGCCGGATCCAAAGGCCCACAGGGCGAAATCCGACTGGGTCGGGTCCGTCGAATCGGGCAGGCTCGCGAGATTGGCCAGATACTCTTTGATGCGCGTCAGGCGCGAGGGGCTCATGGCCACCAGCACGGCGGCGCCGAACCCGGCCAACGCCCCGCCGGCGACGTAGTAATGGCTCGGCATCCCGGCCAACCAGAATATGCCCGCGCAAATGAGGGCGAAGACCATGGCCGTGCCCATGTCGAAGCCGAGGAGCACGGCCGCCAAGGCGAGCGCGGCGCCCGCGGCGACGGGAAGCCTGTGGGCTCCCCTCCAACGCTCCGGCAAAATGCCCCAGGAGGGCATGAAGAAGGAGTGAATGCCCCAGTCGTTCGTCCGGCTCCTGCCCAACTGCGCGGCTATCCAAACAATCGTGGCGAACTTCAGGAATTCGGAGGGCTGGATGGTGAAGGGGCCGATCTTCAGCCAATTGAGGTTGCCCGCCACGTCCTTGCCGAGCGGGGTGACGACGGCGCACTGCAGGGCGATGCCGGCGGCGAAGATCCAGTTGGCAGCGCGCAAAAAGACGCCTGCCGGCAGGAAGACGGCGACGGCTCCGACGGCCAGACCGATCGCCGCGTACATAAGTTGGCCGTTGGCCGTTGTGAAGGCCAAAGCCTCCCCGTTGATCCGCGCGTTTCTGATGGCCGCAGGGGCGGTGGCCGAATAGACCATGACGATGCCGATCACCAACAGCGCGCACGCGGAGACGAGGATGAGGGAGATCGCCCGATGCATCTGGTCGCGGACGGCCTCGGCGGGGTAGGCGGGCTCAGGCCTGCGGGCCTCCGCCTTCGCCTTGGCGATTCCGACGCCGTGGGCGCCCTTGAGCCTGACGAGGGCGCCGCCGGCCTTCGGGCGCCGGCGTTCGCTGTCGGTGCGGGCGCTGTCAGTGCGGGCGCTGTCAGTGCGGGCCATCGTTCCTCCTTGCGGCCTCGGCGAATCGCTCCCCTCGCTCGGCGTAGGAGGCGAACTGGTCCATCGACGCGCACGCCGGCGCAAGCAAAACGACGTCGCCCCGGCGGGCGTGGGAGCGGGCGGCCGCGACGGCGTCGTCCATCGGCTCGTCCGACGCCGGATCGATGTACGTCACCGGAACGTCGATGCCCGCCAAAGCGCTTTTCCACGGCTCCTGGTCCACTCCGATGACGACGACGGCGCGGAGCTTTCCCGAGACGTCGGCGACGAGGTCTTCGAAACGCCCGCCCTTGGCCAAGCCCCCGACGATCCACACCGTCGTCCCGTCCGCCTGCGCCCCGAGGCTCGCCCTGGCGGCGTGGGCGTTGGTCGCTTTGGAGTCATCGACGTAGCGGACGCCGTCGACCGTCGCTGCGAGCTCGATGCGGTGGGCCCCCGGGCGGAACGCCCGCAGCGCGGCGCGCACGTCCTCGGGCGCCACCCCGGCCGCCCGTCCCAGGGCAGCCGCCGCCATGGCGTCGCAGACGATGTGCGCGGGCAGGTCGGCGCCCGCCGGCGCGAGCTGCGCCAGGTCGCCGAGGGAGAAGAGCTCGATCGCCTCCCGGAAACGGCCGGGCCCGAAAGCCCGGTCGACGACGGCGTCCTCGACCAAGCCGATCTGGCCGACCGAGGGAACCCCGAGGGTGAGCCCGATCGCCCTGGCCCCCTCGACGACGTCGGCTTGGTCGACCATGCGCTGGACGGAGGAGTCGCCCACGGGGTAGACGCACGCCGCCTGGACGCGCTCGTACACGCGGGCCTTGGCCCGCCAGTACGCTTCGCGCGAGCCGTGCCATTCAAGGTGGTCGTCGGCGATGTTCAGGCATATCGAGGCCAGCGGCGACATGGTGCGGGTAGTGCGCAGCTGGAAGGAGGAAAGCTCGACGGCGAAGGCGCCCGCCGCGCCGCCGTCGGTGCGGGAGACTTCCGCGACGGCCGGATTGCCGACGTTTCCGACGGCCTTGCCCTTCAGGCCCCCGGCGTCGAGGATGGCTTCGGCCATGGACACGGCGGTGGTCTTGCCGTTGGTCCCCGTCACGCACAGCCACGGTGCCGCGCGGCCGCCGTCGAATGCCCTCAGCCGCCAGGCCAGCTCGATCTCGCTCCACACAGGGACCCCGGCGCGCGCCGCTCGCTCGAAGAGAGGGCCGACCTCGGGCACGGCGGGGGCCGGAATGACGACGTCGGGCTTCCACGCGAGGGCTTTCTCCGCAAGGGCGGCGGGATCGGCTGCGGCGCCGCGCTCGTCGACGTCGCCGACGCCTTCCAGGGCGCGCTCGTTTGCGTCCCACGCGGAGACGACGGCCTCGGTCGCATCCGCGAGCGCCTGGACGCAGGCCGTGCCGGACTTGCCGAGGCCGACCACTGCCACCCTCGCGCCGGCGAGCTCGGCCGCCCCGGGGATTTCGACGCTCACTGGTGCGCCAGCCATTCGGCGTAGAACAGGCCGACCGCCATGAGCATGAGGAGCGCCTCGATGATCCAGAAGCGCACGACCACGGTCACTTCCTTCCAGCCTTTGAGCTCGAAGTGGTGGTGAAGCGGGGCCATGCGGAATATCCGTTTCCTCGTGATCTTGTAGAAGCCCATCTGGAGCGTCGCCGAGCCCACCTCGATGAGGTAGAGGCCGCCGATGAGAACGGCGAGGATCTCGGTGCGAGTGAGGATGGAGATGCCTGCGAAGGCCCCTCCGAGCGCGAGGGACCCGGTGTCTCCCATGAAGATCTTCGCGGGCGATGTGTTCCACCACAGGAAGCCGAAACAGGAGCCCACGATGGCGGCGCAGACGATGGCGAGGTCTCTGGGGTCGCGAACGTCGTAGCAGCCGGGCGCCTGGCCGAGGACCCCGTGGCAGACCTGGTTCGACTGCCACATGGTGATCGTCGCGTATGCGCCGAATGCGATCATCGACGCCCCCGCGGCGAGCCCGTCGAGGCCGTCCGTGAGGTTGACCGCGTTGGACCACGCCGTGATGAGGAAGTTGGCCCAGACGACGAAGAGCACGATTCCGACTCCGGCGCCGAGGAAGGCCAGGTCGATGTTCGTATCGCGCAGAATGGAAATTCGCAGGGTCGCGGGAGTTCTGTTCTCAGAGTTGCGGAAGCGCAGGGCCATGACGGCGAAGCTGATCCCCACGAAGGCCTGGCCGATTATTTTCGCCCACGGGGTCAGCCCCAGAGACTGCTTCTTCCTGATCTTGGCGAAATCGTCGAGGAAGCCGATGAAGCCAAGGCCGACCGTGAGGTACAGGAGGAGCAGGCCCGAGGCGTTTGGAGAGCGGCCCGTCGCGAGATTCGCGACGAAATATCCGAGGAGGGTGCCGACGATGATCATGACGCCGCCCATGGTGGGCGTTCCGCGTTTGATTTGGTGGCTCGTCGGCCCGTCTTGGCGGATGAACTGCCCGTATTGCCGGGCCACGAGTATCTTGATGAAGAACGGCGTGCCCACGAGGGTGACGAAAAGCGAGATGCCGCCCGCGATGAGTATCGACAGCACTACTTCTTCTCCTCCCTCAGGGAGTCGGCGACCTTCCAGACCCCCGAACCGTTCGATCCTTTCACCAACACTACGTCACCGGCGGCCAAGGCGGCGTTTAGCTCCCTCAGCGCGCCTTCGGGCCCGGCGACCCACGTTGCGTCCACCCCTTCGGCCTCGGCAGCCGATACGAGGGGCCGGGCCTCCTCGCCGACGGCGACGAGGGAGGCGACGCCGGCCTGGGCGGCGGCTTTGCCGATCGCCTCGTGCTCGGGCGCAGAGGCCTCGCCGAGCTCGAGCATTTCCCCGAGCACGGCGACCTTGCGCCGTCCGCGTCCGAGCCGTTCCAGGGCCGCCAATCCTGCGCGCATGGAGTCTGGGTTGGCATTGTACGAGTCGTCGATGACCGTCGCGGCGCCCGCCTCGAAGACGTCCATGCGATGGGGGCTTGCGGCGCCGACGGCGCTGAGGGTCGAGGCGATCTGCGCCGTTGCAATCCCCAGCGAATGGGCGAGCGCCGCCGCGGCGAGGGCGTTCGCCACGTGGTGTTCGCCGACGAGTCTGAGCTTGACGTCCGCCTCGCCCTCCGGCGTGACGAGCGTGAAGGATGCGCGTCCGTCCGCGCCGACGTCGATGTTTCGGGCTGCGACGTCGCCCTCGCCGCGCGCCGAGAAGGTGAGAACCGGTCCGTGCGCGAGCCCGGCCATGGCCGCGACCCGAGGATCGTCGGCGTTGAGAACGACGGCGCCGCCTTCGCGGGTGCCGGTCACAAGCTCGGACTTGGCGCGCCCGACGTTGTCGATGCCGCCGAATTCGCCCAGGTGCGCGCGGGCGACGATGAGGACGGCCGAGGCGTCCGGGGGCGCGATCGATGTGAGGTAGTCGATGTTGCCGATGCGGTCAGCGCCCATTTCGAGCACCAGTGTGGCTGTGCCGGCGTCCGTCCGCAGAACCGTGATCGGAAGCCCCAACTCGTTGTTGAAGGACCCGGGAGGGGCGATGACCGGCCCCCTGCTTTCCACCAGAGAGGCCAACAGATCCTTGACGGTGGTCTTGCCGACCGATCCCGTCACGGCCACGACCTTGAGGTCGGGGTTCCCTTCGGCCCTCGCCCTCCGAAGGTTCGCGCGCGCCAAAGCGCCGATCGCCTTTTCGACGTCGTCGACGACGATGACGCGAGCCGGGTCGGCGCCCGAGGCGACCGCGGTGGAAGGGTCGGATGTGACGACGGCCCGTGCGCCCGCCGATAGCGCGGCTCCG
>CAJPTB010000103.1 GCA_905373325.1 uncultured Ancrocorticia sp. | reverse complement strand
CCCTCGGTTCCTGTCGTCTCCACCGTAGGCGCGGTCGCCTCGCGTGCGAGGGCGTCTCCGGTCAGGCCGTTGGCGTCGTCGGCGCGCCCGGAGTCCCCGATTTTGCGCGCGAGGAACTTGATGACGTCCCTCCGGTGCGCCCCTGGCGCCGCGTCCAGCGCGACGAGCTCGGGAGTGATGAGCGGCGTCTGCTCGTTAGGCTGGTGCTCGGTCATTGTGCCTCCTTTTATTTTTTGTCTGCGGTTGTTTTCTTGGTTTTATGTGGAGAATGTTGGTTTTGTGGGCTTAATTTTTGTCGTGTATTTAGGTTTGAGTATGGATTAAAAATTTTTACGGATTGAGTGTAGGTCTGCGCGCAGATTCTATGAAGATCTGCATGAATATTGTTGTATATGTTTATTGGGCTGTGAATTGGGTGTGCTTTGATTTATGTGTCTGTGGTCGGGTCGGCTCCTGTTTCTGCTTTTGGATTGGGTTATGCATTTGCCTGTGGAGCGCGGCTTGCATTCGGCGACGCCGGACGGGGCGCAGCGGGATCTCGACGCGCAATAAACGGGTTCAGTCGAGCCGGACGATCTCAGAGGCTCGCGCTGGCAGGTCGCGCGGCGTGGGCAGGGCGGTGCCGGGAAGGCTTGCCGCGGCCGAGCCGTACGCCATGGCGGTGCGCAGGCGCTCGGTCTGCCCGCCGCCGCGGACGTCGGCCAGGATGTACCCCGCGATGGACGAGTCTCCCGCGCCTACGGTGGAGACGACAGGAACCGAGGGGGCGGTGGCGCGCCAGGCGCCTTCGCCGGTGGCCAGAACGGCTCCCGCGGGCCCCAGGGTCGCCAGAACGGCGCCGATCCCGAGTTCCACGAGGACGCGCGCGGCCTCGGCCACCGGACCGAAGTCGCCGGCGACGGCGGCGTCCTCCAAGTCCGTCGCGCCTCGGCCGGCCAGCTGAGCGAGCTCTTGCCCGTTGGGCTTGATCAGGTCCGGCGCGCAGTCCGGAAGGCCGGCCGCCAGGGCCGCAAGAGGGGCGTCCGAGGTGTCGACGGCGATGCGCACGCCCAGAGGACGGAGCAGGCCGACGAGGCGGACATACCAGTCGACTGGGGCTCCCGGCGGAAGCGACCCGGAGAGCACGGCCCAGCTGCGCCCGTCCGAGGCGGAGCGCAGCTCCTCGGACAGCGCGGACTCGACGGCTGCGACCTCGGCCTCGCTCAGGCCCGCGCCGGACTCGTTGAGCTTCGTCGTCGTTCCGTCAGGCTCGGTGACGGCGGTGTTGATTCGGGCCGCCCCGGCCACGGGAACGGCCCGGCAGGCCAGGCCCGGCAGGCCGAGGGAATCGATCGCCCTGAGAAGCGGGTCGTCCGACGCGGCGGGGACGAGGGCCGTGGCCTCTTGGCCGGAGGAGGCCAGCACGCGGGCGACGTTGACGCCCTTCCCGCCGGGCTCGACCGTGACGGAGCCCAGACGGTTCACGGCCCCGCGCAGCAGCGGGCCCGGCAGGGTGACGGTGCGATCGAGGGACGGGTTTGGAGTGAGGGTGACGATCATTTGGCGGAACCTTTGTCGAACTTCAGAGGGCATAGGCGGCAAACGGGGCGGACGGGCTGCAATGCGCGGACCTCATTGGCGCAGACGTCGGCGAGGGGAACGCTTCGGCGTCGGCCCGCCGGCGTCCCCGGGCGTGCGGCGCCGCGTCCTCGCCGGGCGCGTTCCCTTGTTGTGCCCGCCCAAATCGGCGATGCCGGTCTGATTCTCCGCCTACGTGTCAGTTTACGCCTGTTCGCGCTGTTTTTGTGTGGTGAATACATGGCATGTGAGAGAGCGGGGCGGGCGGACTGCGGGATTGTCCCGGCGCGGGTATAGCCTTGGGAGCATGCCGGGAACAATCGAACCGCATGAGGCCATGCCGCTTTTAGCCAGGGCCGCGGCCGGAGACGCCTTGGAGGCAGGCCAGGCCCGCACCGCCGCCCGCTTCGCCCTCCGGGAGCTTGCGCAGCGCTGCCCGGGGCGCAGCGTCGAGGTGCGAGTTCCCTTCGCCGGGGCGGTTCAAATCGGCCGGGGGCCCGCCCACAGACGCGGCACCCCGCCCAACGTCGTCGAAATGGAGGTCGGCGTCTTCCTCGACCTCGTCGTCGGCTCGCTGACCTGGAGCGAGGCCGAAAGGTCGGGAAAGGCGACGGCGTCCGGGGCGCGGGCCGACCTCGGCCCCTGCTTCCCGCTGTTTGCGGACGCGACGCTAGACCGCTGGGCGGAGTGACAGCCTCCTTTGACGCCGATAGGCTGAGTCAGTGCCACAACGTCTCATCAAAACGAACGTCGCCGGATCCCGCGCGGTCGCCGGAGCCCTTGCCGCACTGAGGGAAAAGCTCGGAATCGCAGCCGGCTTCCCCGCGGAGGCCGCAGCCGACGCCGAACGCGCCGCCGCCCGGTGGAAAGACGACCCCGATTTCCGGGCGCGCTTCGTCGACCGGTGCGACATCCCCTTCGTCACGGTCGATCCGGCCGGCTCGCTCGACCTCGACCAGGCGTTCTTCATCGAGCGCGAAGGCGACGGCTACCTCCTTCGATACGCCGTCTCCGCCGTCGGAACGTTCATCGAACCGGGCGGGCCGCTGGACGGGGAAACCCACCGCCGCGGGCAGACCTTTTACGGACCCGACGGCTCGATTCCCCTCCATCCCGAGGTCCTTTCGCACGGCGCCGCCTCCCTGCTTCCCGGCGAAGAGCGCCCCGCCTACCTCTGGTATCACCACCTCGACGCCGCCGGCGAGCTCACGTGGACGTGGGTCGAGCTGGCCGCCGTCCGCTCCGTGGCCAAGCTCAGCTACGACCAGGTTCAATCCGCCCTCGACGGCGGCCCTCCGCTTCCCCCGGAGGTGAAGGAAGACCAGGTCGCGCTCCTCGCCGAAGTCGGCATGAAGCGCCAAATCCTCGAAGCCTCCCGCGGTGGAATCTCCCTGGCGCTGCCCGCCCAGGCGGTCGAGCCCCACAACGGCGGGTACCGGCTCTCCTACCGCACGATGACGCGCGTCGAGGAATGGAATGCGCAGCTGTCCCTCGTGACGGGCATCGCCGCAGCCCGGCTCATGGGAGACGCGAACGTGGGAATTCTCAGAACGATGCCGCCCGCCGAGCGGCGCGACGTCGAACGCCTGCGCTCGGTTGCCCGGGCCCTTGGCCTGATCTGGCCGGAAGGCGTGAGCTACCCGTATTTCGTCCGCGGGGTCGGCGCGCACAGCTCGGCCGGCGCGGCCTTCCTCAACGAGGCCGTGAGCCTGTTTCGCGGAGCGGGGTACCGGGCTCTGCCCGCCGACGGCGGCGGAGACGCGAACCGCGGAGAGGCCAGGCATCGCGGGGAGACTGTGCTCGACCACGCCGCCCTCGCGACGAGGTACGCGCATGTGACGGCGCCGCTTCGCCGGCTTGCCGACAGGTACGCGCTCGAAACCTGCCGCTGCATCTGCACGGGCGACGATCTGCCGGCGTGGGTTCGCCAGGGCCTCGGCAAGCTGCCCGAGGAGATGGCCGCTTCCGCCAAAATCGCCGGTCAGTACGAACGCGGCGCCCTGGACGCCGTCGAGGCGCTCGTGCTCGCCGGGCGCGAGGGTGAGGCGTTCGACGGCGTCGTCGTCGACGTGCTTCGCCGGCGCGGCAAGCCGGCCGCCGGGGAGGATGCGGGCGGCGTCGGCAAAGTGATGATCCGCGAGCCCGCGGTCCAGGCGACGATCGTCGGCGATCCGCTCGTTCGCGGGGAGAGGGTGTCCGCTGTTTTGCGCAAGGCAGATGTCGCGACGTCGACCGTCGAATTCCGCCTCTCCGGGGGCGCAGGCTCCTGACCCGCACGGGGCGGGCGCGGCCGGCCCGAAAGGCGGCGAACGCCGTGCGGCCCTGATCCGCCGCGCCGTGGGCGGGCCGCTCGCGGCGAACTCGTCCGACATTCGGGAAACGGCGGATGCGGGCAACCCGCATTGTGAGACAATTGGTCCGTGGTGGCTGATGGGCGCTTGACCGCCGAGCTCTTTCCCGGCGAAAAACCGCAGGAGGAATGCGGTGTCTTCGGAGTGTACGCACCCGGTCAGCCGGTGGCTCAGCTGGCGTACTACGGGCTCTACGCGTTGCAGCATCGCGGGCAGGAATCGGCGGGAATCGCCGTGTCGAACGGCCAGACGATCCTCGTGTACAAGGACATGGGCCTCGTCTCGCAGGTGTTCGACGAAAAATCGCTGTCCACGCTGAACGGGCACATGGGCGTCGCCCACGTCCGCTACGCGACCACCGGCGCCTCCGCCTGGGAAAACGCCCAGCCGACCCTGGGCCCGACCCGTTTCTCATCGACGTCCGAGGGCCCTTCGCCGGGCGACGCGCATTTGGGAACCGTCGCGCTGGCCCACAACGGGAATCTCACGAACACCGCGGAGCTGATGGAAGAGGTCCGTGCGCGCTCGGGCGAGGACCTCACGGGCGAGCTCGGCCGCGGCTCCTCCACGGACACGGCCGTTCTCACCGCGCTGTTCGGCTGCACCGACGCGCCGAGCCTCGCCGACGCCGCCCTGAGCGTCCTTCCGCGTCTGGAGGGGGCTTTCTCCCTCGCTTTCATGGACGAAACCCGCCTCTATGCCGCGCGCGACCGGCACGGCTTCCGGCCCCTCGTGCTCGGCAGGCTCGACGGCGGATGGGTTGTGGCGTCGGAAACCGCGGCGCTCGACATCGTCGGCGCCGAATTCGAGCGGGAGGTCAGCCCCGGCGAGTTTCTCGTCATCGGCGAAGGCGGCGTCGAGTCCCACATGTGGGCCGAGCCGAAGAGGGCGGGATGCGTCTTCGAATACGTCTACCTCGCGCGCCCGGACACGGCCATCGCCGGGCGGTCCGTCAACTCGGCGCGTCTGGAGATGGGCCGCATCCTCGCCGAAGAGCACCCGGTCGAGGCCGACCTCGTCATCGCCACGCCGTCTTCGGGCACGCCCGCCGCCATCGGATACGCGCAGGGATCGGGCATCCCCTACGGCCAAGGCCTGGTGAAGAACGCCTACGTCGGGCGAACCTTCATCGCCCCCACGCAGCTGCAACGCCAGCGAGGCATCCGCCTCAAGCTCAATCCCATGAAGGAAGTGATCGAGGGCAAGCGGCTCGTCGTCGTCGACGATTCGATCGTCCGCGGCAACACCCAGCGCGCCCTGGTCGCCATGCTGCGGGAGGCCGGGGCCGCGGAGGTGCACATCCGCATCTCCTCGCCGCCGGTGACTTGGCCCTGCTTCTTCGGGATCGACTTTCCCACTCGAGGCGAGCTCATCGCCAACTCGATGGGCGTCGAGGAAATCTGCGGCGCCGTCGGCGCCGACACGCTCGGGTACATATCCCTCGACGGCATGGTGCGGGCCACCGAGCAGGCCCGGAAAGATCTGTGCACGGCTTGCTTTACGGGAAGGTATCCCGTGGACGTCGTAAGCGTCGCGGCCTCTTCGGGGTCCGACGTTCTCAGCGCGCTCGGGGGCGCGGGCGAGCCGTCGGAAAGCCGGTGAAAGGACGATTGGAGGAACGGTGAAAGAACGGGTATCCGCCTATGCGGCGGCCGGGGTCGACACGGAGGCCGGGGACCGCGCCGTCGAGCTCATGAAAGCCGCCGTCGGGCGCACGCTCGGCGCCGACGTCGTCGGCGGGGTGGGGGGCTTCGCCGGAATGGTCGACGCCTCCGCCCTGAGGGAGTTCCAAAGGCCCCTTCTGGCGACGTCGACCGACGGCGTCGGAACGAAGATCGCCATAGCCCGTGCCCTCGACGTGCACGACACGATCGGCCAGGACCTCGTCGGCATGGTCGTCGACGACATCGCGGTGGTCGGCGCGCGCCCGCTCCTCATGACGGACTACATCGCCTGCGGGCGCGTCGACCCCGAGCGGATCGCCGACGTCGTGCGCGGCGTCGCGCGGGCGTGCGAGTTCGTGGGCGTCCCTCTTCTGGGCGGAGAGACGGCGGAGCACCCCGGCCTCATGGCGCCTGACGACTACGACGTCGCCGGCGCGGCCACCGGCGTGGTGGAGGCCGACGAGGCCCTCGGCCCCGAGCGCGTCGAAGCGGGCGACGTCGTCCTCGCCATCGCCTCCAGCGGCCTGCATTCCAACGGGTACTCGCTCGTGCGCCGAATCGTCGCCGAATCGGGCTGGCCTTTGGACCGCGATGTGCCCGAGTTCGGGCGGACGCTGGGGGAGGAGCTCTTGGAGCCCACGCGGCTCTACTCTCCGCTGTGCCTGGAGGTTTCGGGGAGGGTTCACGCTTTCTCGCATGTGACGGGCGGCGGGCTGGCGGCCAATCTGGCGCGGGTCGTGCCCGCCGGGATGCGCGCCTCGATCGACCGCTCGTCCATCGAGGTCCCGGCGGTTTTCTCGGTTGTGCGCGAGCTTGGCGGGGTCGCTTGGGAAGACCTCGAAGACACGCTCAACATGGGAGTCGGAATGGTCGCCGTGCTCGCGGAGGAAGAGGTCGACGCCGTCGTCGCCGCCAGCGCGGCCTGCGGCTGCGCTGCCTGGCCGATCGGAGCCGTGGCTGAGGATGTCGATGCGGGCGCAGGGGCGGCTTCGCGCGCACTCGCCGGTTCGGCTGCGGGCCCGGGCGCTTTGCGCGCGGCGGCCTCAGAGCGAGTCGTGGCCGGGACGAAGGGCGTGCACGGCGGAACCGTCCGGGTCTTTGGGGCCTATAGTTAAAAATCTGCGGACTGTTGAATTTGCGGAGTCTGGCGTCGAAAATGCGCCGTCAAGCCAGAGCCTGACTTGTCAAATGAGAGAGGTTGGCGAGGGCGGTGCGGAC